>NZ_JBEOWS010000006.1:0-53275 GCF_040296125.1 Streptomyces sp. NPDC002265
CAACGTCCTCTGGGCCCTCCTACGCGACGGACGGACCTACGAACTCATGCCGCCCACCGCTCTCGCGGCTTGACGGACCGCATTAGGAATCACTGGTGCATGAACGCCTACGACGTCGAGTCATGATGGTGGAAGGGGGACATGCAGGTCAACTGGTACGACGACGCGGGAAACTACAAGGCCAGCGACTACTTTTATGTCTCTCCGACAAATGACAGCTCGTACCCGTATGTCTTCCACCGCTACTAAGTAGCGTTGACCTTCCGGTCATCGGGTGTGCCGTAGTCGGCCTGTTTAGCAGTGTCCTGAACCACGGTGTATGGGACACCCCAAAACTCTGTGACGACGCGTGCCGCGTTCACCAACACGGCACGTGCCCTGGTAGCCGCCGTCGGCGATGGTCGGTGCACCCCGACAGGCTTGGTCGACGCCGGATTCGGTGAACGCCCGGCAGTCGTTGCGGCTGCCCGGCAGCGGCAGGCCTACCGCCACCACCAGGCGGCTGTTCGCGTCGATGACAACCTGCAGGTTCGTCGAGTACCGGTAGTTCTTGCTGGAAGCGGCGACAGCACAATCGCGCGTAGGTACCAGGGTGCCGTCGACGATGTACACGGTGTCCTTGCGCGGCCGACGCGCCGGCGAGATCGCCAGCAGAGGTGCGAGGTGGTCCAGGATTCTGTCGGCCGCGGACTTCGACACCCCGAACAACGGCGCCACCTGCCGCAACGTGAGGTTCGTACGCCAATACGTCGCCACCAGCAGCACCCGGTCCTCCAGCGACAGCCGCCAGGGCCGGCCACGCTGCACGTCGCCACCACGGCGCCGCACCAACGCGACCAACCTGCCGAAATGCACCTCGCTCAGACCCGAGAACGGCTCGATCCACTTCGGATCACCTGCTGAGATCACCCCACCCATGCCCAACCAACGCACCAACCGCCTCACCGGTTACGGGACAACCTCTAGCGGCAGCTCTTTTACATCATCCGTCGCTATTAGGTCTCTTCTGTGTGGGATTGGGTAGATGGCTTTCTCCGAGAGGGGGCGTATCTGCTCGGGCGGATTGGGATTCCGTTGGTTAATACGTGCGAAGGCCTGGTTGCAGAGTTCTGCAACCAGGCCTCGTTGTGCCCGTGATGTGTTGTATACGAGAAGGCTGCCCTTGCTGCGGGCCGTCTGGTGGCATCGCGAGCGGCTGGGCGTGATGACCGATCTGAGACCGTGTCGGGTGGGCTTCTAAGCGTCAGCTGCCCGCCTGGCGCAAGGTGGTCCGTGGTTTTTTATCGGCCTTGACCGCTGGGTTTGTCAGACCCAGGACCAGTCTCCGCACTCCCACCAGAATTGCGAGTAGGTGCCGTCCCAGCTGCGCTTCTCTTCGCAGGCACGGATACCTATGACTCGCTGGCTGGTGTTTATGGCGAGTGACTGCCCCTTGCCGATCCAGACCGAGTTTACGCTGCCATCCGCGTACATGTAGTCGACGCTTCCTCTGACCAGAGAGATGTTGCCGTTGTCAGCTACATATCCCCAGACCCAACTGGGAGCTCCGTTGTTCGGCGCGGTGTCTACTTGAGCCTGAGTCTGGTCATACCAGGCCCACTGTTGGGCAGCGGAGGCCGACGGCATGGCTGCGATGCCGGTGAGTGCAGCGGTCGCGGCGATGACCGAGAGCCGCTTGGCGAGTCGCGTATTTTTCATGGAACCTATCTTTAGATGTCATGAAGGGCTTCGACTTTTATCAATCGAAGGAAACGAACCCTCGCATGTTGGCAACATCTGTCAAGTTATGTCAAATGCGGAATGCCCTTACGGGAAATTCGGGCATAGTTTATTCCCCATAGCCTTTCATTGAGATGGGGCGTATTTTTCTTCCCGTTTAGCGGCGTTTCCAGCCATTGTTTTATGCATTGCGTGTTTGATCCCGGAGAGGGCGGTTGTCCCGGATAGCATGTCGGGCTATTTTGGGCGTACGGGAGCATGCGTAGCCGGTGTTCTTGCCACTTAGTACTCCAGCAGGATTTCGATGTTTGACCTGGCCTTTTCGCCGGGTGGCGGGGGTGTAGCGGGACCTCGGACGTGCGGGGGCGGTCTCACGGGGACCGCCCCTCGATCGTGGGACAACGCCGCACATAGTGACAGCGGCGAGCGACTGCTTGGCGTCGGCGGCGCCAGTTCGACCAGCTCAGCGCGTGGTGTCGTCCGCGATGTCCGCTCAGGTGCGGGGGCCGGGCACGGCAAGCTGCCAGGAGTCGCCGAACCTCCGCCACTGTGAGCCCGATGACCCCGGATGTCTCATCTGTTCCGCCCCTTTTTCCCAGGGCTGGTGTGCTGTGGCGGCCAGGAAGGCATGAGCGAGCATGGCCAGAGTGATGTGCCGATACCAGCCCACGTAGCGGCGGACTTCGTACTGGTCCAGGCCGCATTCGTTCTTCGCGGCCTGGAAGCATTCCTCGATCGCCCAGCGTGCCCCGGCAACCCGCTCCAACTCCTGGACGGTGACTTGAAGGGGTGCGTAAGCGAGGTAGTAGGCGATCTCGTCGGGCTTGCTGATGCTGCGTCGGGCCAGTGCCCACCGCATCCGGTGGGGGACCTCGCCCTGATAGTCGAACTCGGCGACGGCTGGCAGCCGCACTGCTGCCCAGTGGTGGATGCGGGGCCCCTTCGCGCCGTCGCCGCAGGAGATCTCCTCCCACGCTTCGTCCGGGGCCTGCGTGAACAGTCCCTCGATCCGTGAACAGCCCACGCTGAACTGGGACTTGGGCACAGCCAGTACGTAGCCGACGCCTGACTGCTCCAGCAGCCGGCGGAATCGGTTGTCCTGACCGTAGGCGGAATCCGCAGTGACCCAGGTGATGGGCAGCGGCGAGGCGATGGCCCGCAGCACCATGTGCCGGGCCAGTTCGCCCTTGGTGGCGAACTCCCGCTCGTCGGGGACCCTTGCGGTGCGGCAGCTCGGCCTGGTAGCGGCGATACCAGATGTAGTACGCCTGCCGGCTGATGCCGAAGTACCGGCAACTCATGGCGACGTTGCCGGTGACCTCTTCCACATGGCGTATGACGGCCAGGCGCCGCTTGGCCTCGCGATGGAGCGGGGGTGTCTTCGACATGTGGATCTCCTAGTGATCAGAGACCCAGGTGTCAACGATGATCGGCAGTTTTAGACCTGCTGCGCGCCGCCCTGACCGCCACTGGCTGCCGCGCCGGGTGCACGCCGTGTTGGGCCGCGCCGACAGCGAGCCGGATGTTGGTCTGGGCCTCTGCGAGCGGCCCCGACACGGCGTGCCTGGCAGGGTGTTATCGCAGAAGTGCGAACGTCAGGGCAGCAGTGGCACCCAATGCGGTGCCGCAGACGAGTTGGGCCATGGTGTGTGCCTTGAGGGCGTGACGGGACCATCCCATGGCGGCGACGAAAAGGATTGCGGGAAGGAGCAGTGTCTGGCCGAAGGTCAGGACGAGGATGGTCACGGTGCCGCCGGCGACGGCGTTGTGTACGGATATCTGCCACCACACCGTCACCGTCAGCCCGGTGGCCAGGCCGACGAGCATGGAGATGACAAGCGCGAAGACCTCTCTGGGCGCGCCCACGAGGTTCAGGAGAACGATGCCGGTCACCACGGAGGTCACAGTGGCCGTGAGGGGCACGATGCGCTGCTTGCGTACGCGGACGTGTCTGTCGGTGAGCTTTCCGCGACGGATGCCGAAGTGGATGACCCCCATGGGGACGATGCCGCAGAAAAATGCTGCGAACAGGCCCCATCCGGCTCCGCTGAAACTGTTTGTGCTGTGCCAGCCGATCAGCAGGAGCAGCACGATGACCAGGTTGCCCGGCGCGAAGGCGTCTGTGAGGACTTTCGCTGCTTTCACCCGAGGAGTGGCTTCGGCATAGGTGGGGGTGGGAGGTGCAACGAAGGTGCTCATACCGGTGGCTCCATGAGGCGGTCTTCCCAGTTCGTGAAGTCGTCAATGATGTGCCGGGCGAGGCGCGTTCACAGCCTTGAGGCGTGCGGGTGGCCGCTCCGCCGTCGGAGCGGCCACCCTTGTCCCGCCGCCCGAGCCGTGGGTGGTGGGAGTTCGTGGGAGCTTTCGCGTCGCGTGAGGAGCGGCGGACATCGAGTGACGCCGGTGAGCGACCGGGCATTCGGCAGGCCGGTCGGCCTCCCGAGTGTCCCCGCTGAGCGACGCTCGCTCCGTGGCGCCGCTCTGTCGGACTGAATACCCGGCAAATGTTCTCAGGACCAGCGCTGGCGGTGGCTGGGATGCGGCAGGGCGTGCCCGATCGGGCAAGAGGGATGTCCGATGTCCGGTCGCCTTGTCCCGCGGGTCACGGCCGTCGTCCCTTCGGGCTCCTTTGGGCCGATGCTCGGAAAAGGCCGTGGCGCTTGTGATCTGCGGCTGGGTGCCGGGGGCGGGGAAGAGAGCGCAGGTGAGGGCAGTGCGAACGCAATAGTGTAGCGAACGTTCCATATATGTGCAGCGCGTCCTGCATCACGCCGGGCACGCGTTGCTGATGGTTGAACGTTGGACTAAGTTGGTGGTGTCGCCGTGAAGCCGCCGTGCGGTCGGCGAGGACGCCCCGTTCCGGAGACACATCCGCGACCGGGCGGATCCAGCCTCCGGTCCGGCTCCGCAGGACCGGAAGGTGCCCCGGAGGGGACCCGGCGGGTACGGACAGCGTGGTCCGGGCCCGTAGGGCAGCGGGAGCCGCAGGCAGAGCCGACGCCCCACTGGTGATCAACGGAGCAGGAATACCTCTGGGATTCCCGCCGGATAGGTGATTCGAGGAATGTGCAGTTTCGACATACGCCGGATCGGCGGGCGTATCGGCGCGGAAGTCACCGGCGTCGATCTCTCCACCGAGCTCTCCGACTCGGTGTTCTCTCAGATCAGGGAAGCGTTCCTCGCCCACAAGGTGCTGTTCTTCCGTGACCAGGAGCTGACCGACGAGGCGCAGCTGGCCTTCGCCGGACGGTTCGGCCCGCTCACCCAGAAACACCCGACGATGCGGACCACGCAGGAGAATCCGCAGGTCATCCCGGTGGACGGCGAGGATCAGCGCGCCGACCACTGGCACACCGACATCAGCTTCACCGTGACGCCCTCGCTCGGCACCTCGCTGCGGAGCGTCGTGCTGCCGCCCTATGGAGGCGACACGCTGGTGGCCAACGCCGCCGCGGGCTACCGGGACCTGCCGTCCGAGTTGCGTGAGGTGGCCGACCGGCTGTGGGCGGTACACACCAACCACGCCGAACAACCCCGCCTCGGCACCGAGCGGGGTGAAGCGGTCCGCAGAGCCTTCCTGGCGAAGCGGTACGAGGTCGCGCATCCCGTGGTGCGCGTGCACCCCGAGTCCGGAGAGCCGGTGCTGTTCCTCGGCGGGTTCGCGCAGCGCCTGGTCGGCATGACCTTGCGGGAATCCAGGCCGGTCCTCGACGTCCTGCAGTCCTACGTGCGCCGTCCGGAGAACCAGGCGCGCTGGAACTGGCGCCCCGGTGATGTGCTGATCTTCGACAACCGGAGCACCCAGCACTACGCGGTCAACGACTACGACGACCACAGGCGGGTGCTGCACCGGGTCTCGATCACCGGCGACCTGCCCCGCGGTCTCGACGGCCGGACCAGTTACCCGCTCGAGAACCCCCAGGAGGGCACGCTGTGACGGCCACCAAGACCTTCGCCCACCGACTGCGCGGACGCGAGCGCCTCGTCGGCTACTGGATCGCCCTGGACAACCCGGCGGGGACCGAGCGCATCGCCCGCCTCGGATACGACTACGTCGGTGTCGACGGTCAGCACGGCGTGATGTCCCAGCCGGGCTGGCAGTCGGCGATGCTCGCCGTGGACGCGGGACAGCGATCCGCCGGCGTGATCCGAGTCCCGTCCGTCGACCCGATCGCGATCGGCACGGCACTGGACACCGGCGCCCGCGGCGTGATCGTGCCCATGGTGAACTCCGCGCAGGAGGCCGCCGTGGCGGTCCGCGCCACCCGGCACTGGCCGGCCGGTACGCGCAGCCTGAGCGGCCCGGTCCGGGCCGAACTGCGGCTCGGCGCGGTACCCGCCGAGATCGACGACGAGGTCGTCTGCATCGTCATGATCGAGACCGCGGCGGCGCTCGACGAACTCGACGAGATCTGCGCCACCCCGGACCTCGCCGCGGTGTACGTCGGCCCGGCCGACCTGTCCGTCGCGCTCGGTGCCCGGTTCTTCGGCGACCCCGAGGCCCAGCCGGCCCTGGAGAAGGCGCTGCACCGCATCACCGCCGCCGCCGAACGGGCCGGGATCGCCTGCGGCATCCACTGCCTGGACGGCGCGAGCGCAGCCGCACGGCTGGAGCAGGGTTTCACCTTCGCCACCGTCTCCAGCGACATCACCCACCTCCAGCAGATCGCCGCGGAGCACCTCGCCGCCGCGCGGACCGGCGAGCAGGGATGACGGAGGGCAAGAGCTTGGTACCCGCACAGTCCACGGCCTCCGGCTCCCGGATCGTCCGCTCCCTGGAGGAGCTGGTCGGCGGCACACCACTGCTGGACCTGCGCCTGCCCGGAGTACCGGACACCGCGCGGATCCTCGCGAAGCTGGAGATGTTCAACCCGCTCTCGAGCGTCAAGGACCGCGCCGCGCTGCACATGCTCCGTGCCGCGGAGGCCTCCGGCGCGCTCCCGGCGACCGGCGGCACAGTGATCGAGTGCTCGTCGGGAAGCACCGGTATCGCGCTCGCCGCCCTGTGCGCCGTGCGCGGCCACCGATGCGTCATCGTGATGCCGGACAACGCGACCGAGGAACGGCGTCAGATCCTCCGGGACCTCGGTGCCGAGGTCGTACTGCGCCCGCACCAGGACGGGCTGCTCGCGTCCTGGGCGTTCGCCGAGGATCTGCGGCGCGCGACCCCCGGCGCGTGGATGCCCCGCCAGGACACCAACCCGGCCAACCCCGCGGCGCACTACGCGACCACCGGTCCCGAACTGTGGGAGGCCACCGGCGGCGAGATCGACGTGCTGGTGTGCGGCGTCGGCACCGGTGGCACCCTGACCGGCACCGGGCGATACCTCAAGGAGCGCCGCGACGTGCATGTGGTGGCCGTGGAACCGGAGCGCTCCGCCGTCCTCTCCGGCGGTGAGGGCGGTCCGCACGGCATCCCGGGGATCGGAGCCGGCTATGTCTCCGAGATCACGGACCTCGGCCTCGTCGACGAGGTGCTCGCCGTTACGGACGAGGACGCCGCCGAGGCGACCCGCCAGATCACTCGCTCCTGCGGTCTGCTGGCCGGGATCTCCTCGGGCGCGGCCGCGCACGCCGCCCGCCGGCTGAGCCGGCAGCGGCGCTGGGCGGACGCGACGATCGTCACCGTCTTCCCCGACACCGGGGAGCGCTACCTCTCCCTTGCCCTGGGCGCGCCGACCGTTTCCGGGCCGAGCAGCGAGGACATCTGACATGTGCCGGATCTACGGATACTTCAACGCCACCGCGTCCGCCCACGAGGTACGGGCGGTTGCCGCTCTGCAGCGGCACGGCGGCCCGGACGGCAGTGGCCGGGCTCTGACCGACACCTGGGGGGTCGGCAACAACCGGCTCGCCGTGGTCGACCTGGACGGCGGGCAGCAGCCGTTCCGCCTGGGCGAGCGGATCACGGTGGTCTTCAACGGCGAGATCTACAACCACGACGAACTGCGCAGCCGGCTGCGGCGGCACGGCTACAGCTTTGCCGACCGCAGCGACGGCGGGATCATCCCCGCGCTGTACGAGACCTACGGCGAGGGGTTCGTCGATCTTCTCGACGGCATGTACACGGTAGCCGTGCTCGACCACCGAGGCGCGGTGCCGAAGCTGGTGCTGGCCACCGACCACGCCGGGATGAAGCCGCTGTACCTGCGCTGGGACGCGGCCGCACGGTCGCTGCACTTCTCCTCCGAGATCCCGGCCCTGCTCGGCTTCCGGGCCGTCTCCGGCGCCCCCTGGGAGCCAGGCCTGCACTCCTACCTCAGCAGCAAGACGCCGTTCGGCGAACAGACGATGTTCGCCGACATCACCGTGCTGCCTCCGGCAACCACTCTGGTCTGTGATCTGGGCCAGGTGCCGAGGACGGTGCGTCGTGGATTGCCGGAACGGCAGGGCCCGCCCTTCTCCGGCACGGCCGAGGAGGCCGCCGCGGGGGCCGAGTTGAGGGAGCGGCTGCGCACCGAGGTGCGCCGGCTCCTGGTCGCCGACGTCCCGGTCGCCGTGATCACCTCCGGCGGGCTCGACTCCAGCCTCGTCACCGCGCTCGCGGCCGAGCACGGCCCGGTGCACTCCTTCAACATCGCCTACCGAGGCCGGTGGCCGTTCGACGAGCGGCACTTCGCCCGGCAGGTCGCCGAGCACGCCGGTACCGTCCACCACCAGGTGGAGATCGACCCGGCCGACTTCCCCGCCCTCCTCGAGGACGTCGTCTGGCACCTCGGCCAGCCCAACGCCGACCCCATAGCCCTGAGCACCCTGGCGCTCTTCACGGCCGTGCGCGACGCGGGGTTCAAGGTCGCGCTCACCGGCGACGCGGCCGACGAGGTCTTCGGCGGCTACGGGCGGATGCGGGCGGCGACCGAGGACCCGACCGCGGACGGCGACTGGTACCAGACGTATCTCGACGAACTGGCCGTCCTGCCCGCGCACCTGCGCCACGACCTGTACACCGAGGCCTACCAAGACCTCGTCCGTGCGTCCTCCCCGATCCCCGAGGAGGCCCTGGAGCGCCTGCGCCGTGGCCCGGACACGGTGCTGCGACGGATCACCGACTTCGAAACGAGCCACCGACTGCCCGCGTATCACCTGCGCCGCGTGGATCACCTGAGCATGGCCGGCAGCGTCGAGGCACGGCTTCCCTTCTGCCAGCGCGACGTGATGGCCATGGGCGCGGGGCTGCCCGACGCGCTGCGGATTCGCGACGGCAAGGTCAAGCGCGTCCTGTACGCCGCGGCGGTCGGAATGCTCCCACAGTCCGTGCTCGACCGGCCGAAGCAACCCTTCACCCTGCCGGTCACCGCGATGCTGGCCCCCGGCAGGCCGCTGTGGCTCTACGCCCGCGACATGCTGGCCCCCGGGCGCCTGACCGCGGCCGGGCAGCTGGAACCGGCGGTGGTGGACACGCTGTTCACCGCGCAGGCCGAGAAGCCCGACGACACCACGGCTCTCACGCTGTGGGCGCTGCTGGTGCACGAGGTGTGGCGGGAGCAGTTCCAGAGCGGCGTGCGCCGGACCGACCCGCTGGGGGTGGCGGCATGATCGGCCACATCGCCTACGCGCACGGCAGCCCCTGCCCCACGGTGGTGCTGGACGCCCGGCAACTTCCCCAGGACGACCGCGCGCTGACGGAGGCGCTCACCGACATCAGGCGATGCCTGCGAGCCGCGGGGGAGGGCCACGTACTGAAGATGGCCCTGATACGGCCGTCCGAGCATCCCATGTACGACCTGGACTACCGCTTCGTGCAGGCGTTGCCGGGGGGCCTGGACCGGTTCGAGCTGCGCGGCTCCTGCGGGCACTCGATCCTGTCGGCGGTGACCGCGGCGGAGCGCTCCGGAATGCTCGGCGCCCTGGAGGTCGGTGACCGCGTGCGGGTGAATGTCCTCAACAATGGGGACAGCGTGGTCTGCGAGATCGACGAGATCTCCGGCGACGAGCGGGAGTTCACCGCCTACTTCGTGCGTCCGCGGGCGGTCCCGGTCGCCCGGCTGCTGCTGACCGGCGAGGTCACGACGGTACTGGAGGCCAGCGGCGCCCGCCGCGAGGTGTCACTGATCTCGTCAGGCAACCCCTACGCGTTCGTCGACGCGCGCACGCTCGGAATCCGCGACCACAGCGAACTGTTCATGGCCGGGACGGAGTTCTTCGCCACGTTGGCCGAGATCCGGGCCGCCGCCTGCGCACACCTGGGGTGGCCCGCGGACGGGGCGTTCCCGAAGATCGCGGCGATCATGCCGGTCGAGGCCGGTCGGATTGCCGCACGGGCCATCTCCGTTCCCGGCTGGCATCCGACCATCGCGCTCACCGGCGCGGTATGCCTCGGCACCGCGATCCGCACACCCGGCACCATTCCGTGGCGTCTGGCCCAGGAGGTCGGCTGCATCGACGGCCTGATCGACATCGTCACCCCGGGCGGGAACACCGCGGTGACCGCGGCGACTCCGGATGTCGCCGGAGAACCGGCGCTGACCTGGGTCTCCGTCAGCCGCAAACGAGTCGACTTCCACGGCTCGTTCGCGATGCAACCGTCGGCCCCCTGCACTGCGAGGAGCTAGCCCGATGACTGGCAGCGTCAAAGACATCCCGGCGACCGGTCCAGGAGCGGCCGTGGCGCGGCTCACCCCGGCACTGCGCACCACACTGCGCGAGTCGGCGGCACGGACCGCGACCACGGGGGCACCCGACAAGGACCTGCTCACCGAAGTACGCGCCTGCGGCCTGCTGGCCGCCGCTGTCCCGGTCGCGTACGGCGGTGCGGGCTGCGACTCCGCGGAGGTCAACCGGCTGGTGGAACAGCTGGCGGCCGTGAACCCCTCGATCGCCATCATCGCCTTCCAGCACTTCGCCGTCACCGCGCGAATCACCGAGTGGGGCAGCGAGGAGCAGCGCGCCACGATCCTGCCACGACTGGCCGACGGCACCTGGCTGGCCGCGTCCGCGTGGAGCGAGCCCGCAGCCGGCGCGGCCAAGCAGAATCTCGCCAGCACGGCGGAGCGGCTAGACGACGGCCGGTGGGTGCTCAACGGGGCGAAGTCCTTCACCACCGGTGCCTCGCTCGCCGACGTCTACCTGGTGCTGGTGCAGACCGCCCGGCCCGAAACGGGGACCGGCGGGGTCTACGGCGCGTCGGGGCAGACCTTCTTCCTGGTCGAAGGAGCCAACCCCGGACTCGTACCGGACCTGGGCCTGGATCTGGCGGGCATGCGCGGCTCGGCGACCGGGTTCGTCACTCTGCGCGACTGTCTGGTCGGCGAGGGTGACCGTCTGGGCCCTGAGGGCAGGGCTGCGCAGATCATCGCGGGCGTGCGGGAGTCGGGGGCGACCCTGGGCGCGGTCGCACTCGGCGTCGCCCAGTCGGCCTTCGATCTGGCGCTGGAGCACGCCGCGCGGCGCGGCCTGCTGGCCCGCCCCACGGTCAGACACCGCCTGGTGGATCTGGAGACCCGGATCGAATCGGCGCGCGCGATCGTCGAGCGGGCCGGCGCCAGGACCTCGCCCGCGCCAGGACTGACCACCCTGCACAGCAAACTGCACGCCTCCGAGGCCGCCGAGGAGATCTGCCTGGAGGTGGCCCGGCTGCTCGGATCGGCTGGCTATGCGACCGGCCATGCCCTGAACCGGATGCTCGCGGACGCCCGGGCGGTGGCGCTGATGGGCCCGACCAACGACCTGTGCCGAGAACTGGTGGCGACGACATGGCCGAGTTGACGAACGACATCTCCCGCACCGCGGAACTCGTGGTCAGCGGCAGCCGACTGGTGACACCCCAGGGCGTGCGCGCCGGTCATGTGCTGATCGCCGCCGGCCGGGTGCTGGCCGTGTCGGACACCGACACGGCGCCGCCCTTCGCGAAGCGCATCGATGCCGGGGACGCGTATGTCCTGCCGGGCCTCATCGACTCCCATGTGCATTTCCGCACGCCCGGCCTCACGCACAAGGAGGACTGGGAACACGGCGGCCGGGCCGCTGTCGCGGGCGGTGTGACCACGGTGCTGGACATGCCCAACACGGTGCCGCCGACGCTCACCGAACAGGCGCTGCGGCAGAAGGCCGCCCTGGTGGACGGTCGCACGCTCGTCGACTACGGCTTCCACCTCGGTGTCGACCCCGAACGTCCCGAACTGCTCGCCTCGCTGGACCCGGCGGCCGCCCGCAGCGCGAAGATCTTCATGGCGGGCCATCACACCGCGCCGACCGTGCTCCGCGAACCGGCACAACTGCAGAAGGCCTTCGCCGCGGCCGCCGAGGGCGGCGTGCAACTGGTGCTGCACGCCGAGGACGACTCGCTCTTCGCGCTGCTCGACGGCTGGTGGGGTGAGCCCGGCAGCTACGCGGAGTACGAGGCGCGGCGCCCGCGCAGCGGTGGCATCGTCGCGGTCGCCAAGGTCATCGAACTGGTACGGCGTCACGGGACCAAGGCGCACATCCTGCACCTGTCCAGCCGTGAGGAGGCGGACCTGGTCTGCGCCGCGCAGAACGCCGGCCTTCCGGTCACCTTCGAGGTGACCGGGCATCACCTGTCCTTCACCGACGAGGACACACACCGCCTCGGTGCCCGCACCCGGCTGTCGCCCGCGATCCGCAGCCGCGCCGACCAGGACCGGCTGTGGGAGGCCGTGTGGGCCGGGCAGCCGGCGGCCATCGGCAGCGACCACGCCCCGCACACGGTCGAGGAGAAGACCCGTGGCGTGCGGCAGTCCCCGCCGGGTCTGCCCGGCGTGCAGGAACTCGCGGTCGCGGTGTGGACCGGGATGCGCCGCCGCTGGCCGGGCGAACACCCGGACCGGGCCGCCGAGCGACTGGTCCGGCTGCTGGGAAGCGGCCCCGCCGATCTCTTCGGCCTGACCGGCAAGGGCCGCATCGAGGCCGGCTCCGACGCCGACCTGGCCTTCCTCAGGCCCGATGACACCTGGATGCTGTCCGCTGCCGACGTCCGCTCCAAGTGCGGATGGTCGGCCTACGAGGGCTGGACGATGGCCGCACGCGTGACCCGCACCCTGCGGGCGGGACGGGTCGTCTGGGACGCCGAGGACGGCACCTTCGGAGAGCCCGACGGCCGGTGGCTGACTCCTGCCGACAAGCACAGAGGTCTGTGATGTCCGACCGGATCACGGCCGTGATCGCCGGCGGTGGCATCGGAGGACTGGCCACCGCGACCGCGCTGGCCCGGGCCGGACTCGCCGTCACCGTGGTCGAACGCACCGAACGCCTCGCCGGTGCCGGGGCAGGCCTTGTCCTGTACCCCAACGGGGTGGCCGCCGCCGAAGCCGTCAGCCCCGGGCTCGGTGACCGCCTCCGCGAGTCCGGGCACATCGTCGGCCCCGGCGAGGTCCGGTTGCTCCTCGATCCCTCGGGACGTGTGCTGTCCCGCGAGCCCATCGGCGACGACAACGAGCGCTTCGGCAGGCCCCAGATCCCCATCCTGCGCAGCCACCTGCAGACGGCACTGGTGCAGGAGGCGACCGCAGCGGGGGCCCGGCTCATCCTGGGGACCGGCGTACGGGCGTACCGCGACGCCAGGGGAAGGGCGTCGGTGCAGCTGTCAGACGGCGGAACGCTGGAAGCCGATCTTCTGGTCGCCGCCGACGGCATCAACTCGGAGCTCCGCAGACAGATGTTGGGCGACGGCCCGCCGCTGTACCGGGGCTACACCTCGGTGCGCGGGCGCAGCTCCGGCTCGGGCCTTCCTCAGCAGGGCTTCGTGGTCAACGGGCGCGGCGTCCAGCTCTTCGTCGCTCCGGTGGGAGACGACACCCTGTACTGGACGGCGAAGATCACCGCGGCGCGGGGTGTCTGGCCGGCCAAGGGCCCGGCGGGAGCACTGCGCGCACTGGTGGAATCCCTCACCGCATGGCACGAACCGGTCGTCCGGATGGTCGCCGGATCCGACGACATCGTGGTGAGTGACATCCACGACCGCGACCCGGTGCGGCGCTGGGTCGACGGCCGGGTCGTCCTGCTCGGCGACGCTGCGCACCCGATGGTGCCGGCACTGGGCCAGGGGGCGAACACCGCCCTGGAGGACGCGGCGGTGCTCGCCCACGAACTGCTGAAGTACCGCGTTGCGGCCGGCGGCGGGCTGACGGCGCCGCTGGTCGCGTACGAGCGGCAGCGCACCGAGCGGACCGCCCACGTGGTCCTGCGCTCACGACGGCAGGGCTCGCTGGACCAGGGCGCCGGGCGTCTGCGCTCGCTCGCCCGTGATGTCTCCATGCGGCTGCGCGGCCGCAAGGACGCGGCGATCCTCGACATCGCCGCCTGGACTCCCCCTGAACCCCCTCGCGGAACCCCCGACGCAAAACCACTGAGGAGACACCATCATGAGCGCTGAGCAGCAGGAGATCGCGACCTTCCGCGCGGGCCCCATCTGGCGGGACGCCAATGTGCGCACAGGCCCGTCCTTGGACAGTCCCATCATCGAGTTGCTGCTGCCCGACGACGGCGCCGACTACCGGGCAGAGGTGTGGACGGTCGGCGAAGAGGTCGTCGAGGGCGTCATCGTCAGCGACATCTGGCTGCGGTTGTCCGCCGGCGGCTGGTGCAGCGCGGTCAACTTCGACCAGGAGACCATGGCGCAGATCCCACGGGAGGCCGAACTCCCGCCCGGCCAGGTCGCACGGGCTGACCGGTGACCTCGCTGCCGCGCCTTCTCGCCGAGGACCTCCGCACGGTCGTCGAGCGCGATCCGTCGGTCCACGGCCGGGCGGAGGCGATGCTGCATCCGGCGCTGCCCGCGCTGTGGGGACACCGCGTCGCGCACCGTCTGCACCGCCGCGGCCGCCGACTGGCCGCCCGCCTGCTCATGGTCATTGCCCGCGCGGTCACCGGGGTGGAGATCCACCCCGGTGCGGTGCTCGGCCGCCGGGTCTTCATCGACCACGGCGCCGGGGTGGTGATCGGGGAGACGGCGCGGGTCGGTGACGACGTCACCGTGTACCACCAGGTCACGCTGGGTGCTGTCGGCTGGTGGAGGGACAACCGCCGATCGCCGGGCGAGCGACGGCATCCGGTGGTCGGCAACGGGGTGATCCTGGGCACGGGTGCCACGGTGCTGGGTCCGGTGACGGTCGGAGACCGCGCGATTGTCGGGGCAAGGGCTCTGGTCGTCAAGGACGTCCCGGCCGGAGCCCGGGCACTGGCCCCCGCCGCGGTGATCGACTGCCGCACGGACAGTACTCAGGCCGTCGAGATGCCGCGGCACACCGCCTCCGCGGGCTCGCGGTGAGGAGGTAGGGCCGGGTCCGGTGCGCGCCGCCCACCCGCGCTCACCCAACGACCGCAGTCCCGTCAGAGAACGCGGGGGGCCGACGCCGCCCGTCGGCCCCCCGCCCCCCGATCAGGAGAATCTCAATGACCGTGTCAAGCCGCCTGCGTGACCGGCGGGACGGGGGTGAAGAGCCTCTTGTCGCGCAGCATCGCCCACAGGACGTCCACCCGGCGGCGGGCGAGCGAGAGCAGGGCCTGGGTGTGCAGCAGGCCCTCGGATCGCTTCTTGAGGTAGTAGTCCCGCGATGGGCCCCGTCGCATCATGGCGGTCTGCGCCGACATGCAGAAGATGTAGCACAGGCGTCGGTTGTAGCGTTTTGTCTGGTGAAAGTTGCCAGTGCGGCGGCCGGAGTCCCGGGCGACCGGAGCCAGGCCGGCGTGGGAGGCGAGGCGTGCGGCGTCGCGATAGCCGGACAGGTCGCTGACAATGGCGACGAACTCGGCGCCCAGGATCGGCCCCATGCCGGGCATGGAATCGATGATCTCGGCGCGGTCGTCGGTGCGGAAGGTCTCGCGGATCTCCCGGTCGTTGTCCTTGATCCGTTCGTCGAGGGCCAGGAGCTGGTGGGCGAGATCGCAGACCAGTTTGGCGGCTCGCTTCTCGCCGGGCAGGGCGGTCTGCTGAGACTGGGCGGCTTCCACCGCCCTGGCCGCGACGTCTGCGGAGCCACGGACCTTGCGGCGTTCAAGCCAGGTGGTCAGGCGTTTGACGCCGGTCCGGCGAAGGGCGGCCGAGGTCTGGTACTCGGTCAGCATCACGACGGGGCCCTTGGCCGCGGAATAGTCGAAGGCCCGTTCCAGGGCGGGGCAGATGCCGACCAGCATGTCGCGGAGCCTGTTGATCAGCCGGACGCGGTCGGCAATCAGGTCGGCGCGGTGGTTCGTCCGCAGTTGAAGGGTAGAGACCAGCTCCGGGGGCGTTTCCAGCGGCGCGAAGTCCCGGCGCATACGCGCCTGGTCGGCGATGACGCGAGCGTCCTTGGCGTCGGTCTTGGCCTCGCCGCGGTAGGCGCCCGACATACGATTGACGGTGCGGCCGGGCACATAGACGACCTGCTGGCCGTGGGCGATCAGGAGGGCCAGCAGCAGGGTGGAGGCCCGGCCGGAGATGTCCACCGCCCACCTCACCTCGTCCGCCCGCTCGCGAGCGGTCTCGATCAGCGTGAGGATCTGGGCCTCGTCGTTGATCACCTTCGACGAGAACAGTGTCTCGCCGGCGGCATCCACGGCCACCGCCCAGTGATGCCCCTTGCCGGCATCGACACCGACCCATATCCGCGTGTGAGGCGTGCTCAAGTCAGTCGCTCCGTTCCGTCGGGACCAGCGTTTCCGTGGCCCGAAGAACACCCCGCCGACAGGCCCTTAAGCAGCGATGACCGCAGTTCTCAATCAGTGGTCGGAGCGTCCCGAAGGACCGGGCGGCCATTCTCCTTGAGCCATCAGCGGCAACCTCGCATCAGCCACACCCGGTCCTCCCGGACCGCCAACATTCTTAAGGACCCCGCATGTCCATCCCCACCGAGTCCGCCGTGTCAGCGGCGGCCGTGCCCCGCATCGCCGACGGCATCGACCAGTTGATAGGCGGTACGCCCCTGTTGCGGCTGCCCCTCGACGGCGACGCCGCCCCCGGCGTCCAGGTCCTGGCCAAGCTGGAGTCGGCCAATCCGCTGGCCAGCATCAAGGACCGGCCGGCGCTGTGGATGCTCCGGGCGGCCGAGGCGGCCGGGGAACTGGTGCCCGGCCGGGGAACCGTGATCGAGGCGACGTCCGGGAACACCGGTATCGCCCTGGCGGCCCTGGCCGCCGCCCGCGGCTACCGCTGCGTGATCGTGATGCCCGACAGTGCTACCCAGGAAAGGATCGGTCTGTTGGGCGCCCTGGGTGCGGAAGTCGTCCTCACGCCACGTGAATTGCGCTTCCAGGGCTGCATAGACAAAGCCGAGGAGATTCATCGCGGCACCCCCGGCTCCTGGTACGCCCGACAGCACGAGAACCCGGAGAACGTCCGTGCGCACCGGGAGACGACCGGCCCCGAGATCTGGGCGGACACCGGGGGCAGGGTGGACGTGCTGGTCTGCGGGATCGGCACGGGAGGCACACTGTGCGGGTCCGCCGGTTTCCTCAAGGAGCACAACGAGGGCCTGAAAGCGGTAGCAGTGGAGCCGGCCTCCTCGCCCCTGCTGTCGAAGGGGTTCGCCGGTCAGCACGCGATCCCCGGGCTCACCGGCGGCTTCGTGGCCCCGGTCACCGACCTCTCGCTGATCGACGAGGTGCTGACCGTCTCCGACGATGAGGCCCTGGAGACCGCGCGCTGGCTGGCCCGGCGTGCGGGTGTGCTCGCCGGGATCTCTTCGGGCGCGGTCGTCCACGCGGCGCTGCGTCTGGCGCGGCGGCCCGAGCAGGCGGGCCGGACTGTCGTCACCATTCTCCCGGACACCGGCGAACGCTATCTCAGCGTGTGGTCTGCGGCGGAGTGATTCCTGACGGATCCGCACGAATCCGCTGTCCGGGCGCCTGAGGTCTGTCTACGAAGATCACCGAGTGGTGGATCAGGGGCTTCGCGCTGCAGCCGCCGGTGAGGACGTCGGTCGAACTGCGCCTGATCCCCGGGTGGCCCTACTCCTTCATCGCCGCTCTGGAACCAGGGCGGACGTCATGGACGGCGGTGCCGGATGTGGTCCGGCTGCGTCCGCGGGACGACGCGATCGTCCCCACCGCGTCCGGTGGGCAAAATCGGGCGCAAGCCCAAGCGGGGGGCGGAGTTCGCGCGGTCCGCGTCGACGATCTGCCCAGCCTCCACGCCTTCGTCAACAGGCTCGAAAGGGATCTCGCTGCCGTCACTGCCGGCCTGGCGCCGCCCTGGAGCTCCGGGGTCGTCGAAGGTCACGTCGCCCTGTCCGAGCCGACGGCCTCCCGAGTTCAACGGCTTCGAGCATGTCTCGCATGCAATGGATGCTGATCATCAGTCCACTGGGACGGAAGACGTGCTGACCCGGCCGGTCGGACTCCGACGGCCGTGGACGCTGCGACGCCGTCGACCGCATCAGCCAGTGCGTCGGCTGCCGGCGCAAGACCCGCCTCCGGCACTGGGCCCGAACCCACACGCCACGATTCGGTACCCGGCGGGCTCCGCCTAGGGACGAGCGAACGCGACGGTGCTGTGAAGAACCCGTTGGCGGCGGACGCCGGGGACGGGTCCAGGTCTGTCGATGAGGCCTGGCGCCAGATCGGCACCAGGCCCCAGGCATTGTCAGACTGCGTCTGGCAGTGCGTTCTTGCGGATCACGTCGCTGGCTTTGGGGATGCGGCGCTGCGTCAGGTAGTCGACATAGACGGCGCCGAAGCGCTTCGAGTAGCCGTAGGACCATTCGAAGTTGTCCAGCAGCGACCACAGGAAGTAGCCGCGGACATCGGCGCCGTCGGCGATGGCCCGGCGCACCGCGTCCAGATGGGCGTGGAGATAGGCGACGCGCTGCGGGTCGTTGACCTTGCCCTCGGGCGAGACGTAGTCGTCGAAGGCCGCGCCGTTCTCGGTGACCATCAGGGGCAGCCGGGGGTGGGAGGCCGCGAGGTCCGTCAGCAGTGTGTGCAGGCCGCTGGGGTCGATGGCCCAGTTCATGGCGGTGAGGTTGTCGTTGGCGAGGTGGAAGGCCACGTGGTCCGAACCCGTCCACGGCGAGTGGTCGCTCGCGCCGTGGCCGTCGTTCTTGGTGGTGGCGGCACCGTCGGCGGGGTGGGAGACCACGGTGGGCGAGTAGTAGTTGACGCCCAGCACGTCGATGGGGCGGGAGATCTCCGCCAGGTCGCCGTCGTGGACCAGCTCGTCCCAGTCGACGATGTGCGCGGTGTCCTGGAGGAGGTCGGCGGGGTAGGTGCCGTCGAGGATCGGGCCGGTGAAGACCCTGTTGCCCACGGCATCGATGCGACGCGCGGCATCGGCGTCCTGCGCGCTTGAGGTGAGCGGTCGCACCTGGTGGAGGTTGAGGGTGATGGAGGTCTGCGCGGACGACGGGAGCGCAGCGCGCAGTGCGCCGATCGCCAGGCCGTGGCCCAGGTTGAGGTGGTGGGCGGCGCGCAGGGTGGCTGCCGGTTCGGTGCGCCCCGGGGCGTGCACGCCGGATCCGTAGCCCAGAAAGGCCGAGCACCACGGCTCGTTCAGGGTGGTCCACATGCCGACGCGGTCGCCCAGGCCGTGGGCCATGATGTCGGCGTAGTCGGCGAAGCGCTGCGCGGTCTCGCGGTGCGGCCAGCCGCCCGCGTCCTCCAGTTCCTGGGGCAGGTCCCAGTGGTAGAGGGTGGCGACGGGGGTGATCCCCGCCTCCAGCAGCTCGTCGGTGAGGCGGCGGTAGAAGTCCAGACCGCGTTCGACGGCGGGGCCGCGTCCGGTGGGCTGGACCCGCGACCAGGAGATGGAGAATCGGTATGCCTTGAGGCCGAGGTCCTTCATCAGGGCGACGTCGTCGCGGTAGAGGTGGTAATGGTCGGCGGCGATGTCACCGGTGTCGCCGTTGCGGACCTTTCCGGGGGTGTGGCTGAAGGTGTCCCAGATCGACGGGGTGCGCCCGTCCACGGTGGCGGCGCCTTCCACCTGGTAGGCGGCTGTGGCCGCGCCCCAGACGAAGTCCGTGGGGAAAGCGGTGACCGAAGCCGGGTCGGTGTGGGTCTCGGGCTGTACGGCGGTCATGGTGAACGGCTCCAAAAAAGGTACGGATGGTGGACCGAGGGTTCGGTCGATGACCCTGGTGTCAGCCCTTGACGGCGCCGGCCATGATGCCCCCGACGATCTGCTTGCCGAAGATCACGAAGACCAGGAGCAGCGGCAGCGTGCTGATCAGCGCGCCAGCCATGACCCCCGATGGCACCTTCCGTGATGACCGCCCGGCACAATCCACTCCCGTGGCGGTGAGGGGTGGCACCAGCACGATGCAAAACCGTGAAGTCATCGACTCCGGGCGCACAGCTGATCGCACGGAAGGGGCTGGTCGCCCTTACGGGCAGGATTGAAGCACGAAAGACGCCCAGCTTCCGGAACGGCGGAAATTATCAGGAATTTCAGATATAATCCGGCGAAAATCTGCGGGCTCTTTCGGGCGCCGTCCGGTGCCGGTACATAGTGACTCGCCGGCCAAGGAGGCGATGATGAACATACAGAGAAAGATCTGCTTTGTTCCCCCGCCCGGAGCTGACGTCTGGCAAACCCTGGCACATATACGCCAAGCCGTCGACGTATATGAAGGTGCCGCCAAAAAGGCGATCATGGGGATGACGTCGGAACAAACACTGGAAACCTTGCGGCTCGTCCCCTCGCACCATGTCACCACGGCCGCCGCGACCCCTGGCGGCCTGGAACGCCTCATCGCCAGCCGCACCACGAGCACCGAACCGACAGCTGAGTGGTTGACCTTGCCGGAAGGGGAGGTCAATCCCGAGCTGCAAGCCGTTGGCTCGCCCGAACGGACAGAAACCGATGCTGTGCAGGGGTACAGGAGGAATTTTCCTTCTCACTCCGGGAAACAACCTCCCGGACAACAGGGCGCAGAAATCGCTCATCACATCGCCAATCGCGGTGAGTCCGACGGCCCTCTCGAGGGAGTTCCCCTGATCTCCGGGGAAACCGCAGCCACCGAACGGTACGACACCATACTGGATGCGATGTCGACGGCCCTCCATGGCAAGCCGGCCAATCAACATGAGGACTATGCGAAGTGGATAGCTTCTCTCGAGGGCCTGGAAAAAATCTGGGACACCAGAGCTGGAGAGTTCGACCCCTATGTTTGGACCGATCAAGCGAAACTTCGGCCCGACGACGGCAACTCAGATCATGAGCTCTTGCTTTCCTTGATGAGCACATACAGGGAAGTGGAGGCGGAGGGTGGCGCGATAAGTATCGCGAAAATCGCAGCCAGGTATATCATCCAGGATCTGAAGGCCCTGGACTCGAAATTCACGGTCGGTGATCCAGAAGACAACGACTGGATTGTCCGCAACTGGGATACCGAACTCGACGAACTCGACCTGGAATGGGTCGGATTTTCAAAAGCGGACGGCTCCTTGATCGACGGTCGCAAGACTGTAGCCCAATGGGATGGGTCAAAAATCTATGCGGTGCGAACGAGGATGGACGAGGGGGGTCTCATCTCGGTACGTACAGAGCGAGGCACCATGAATGTGAACCGGTGGGTATTCGCTGAAATCCTCAAATGGGACCTGGATAATACTCTCGATCGCTTGGACGTACCGGACGCACCGGAAATACCTATTGTTCTGGCCTTCTCTCACGCAGGTTCCGGAGGACTCGAGCTTCCTCGCACGGTTGCCGCCATCACAGGCCGGAAGGTGTGGGCAGCCAGTGGCGAAGTCCTCGTCACCAAAGATCCCTTCCCTATGCTTGCCCTGATCGACCATCAATCCATCGACAGGACCCGGGGTGAGTGGATCGAATCCGGCCCCTACGACTTGCTCCAATCGCCGGCGGGCTCGCCTCTTCTGATGGCCACCGGTCATGTGCGTACCGCCGACGGCGACGAAGTAGCCGATGAGTACATTCACAGCCACACAGTCATCGACGGAATCACAAAGGAACTCGTTGGCCGCATGTCCTATGCGGCCTCAGGCGATCTCGCCAGGGTGCGAGAAATTGCCCACGCAAGATGGCGGAACATCACCGACTCCGGGCTTGAAGATGCCGACGGTAAGGCAATAGACCCTCCGCAGACCGCGCCCGTCCCCTGGCTGGGCCAAAAGCCATACTTCTTCTCCGCCCACGGCACACCGGGTTTCGCATACCTAGCGCAGCGCGATGGCAGCACCATCCACCAAGTGGACGGTAAGGAACTCGGCGGCTACCTGAAGCGCCGCCCCAGCTTCAGCCAGAACACGAAACCCCTGGTACTCCACGTCTGCTTTGCGGCTGCTGCCCCCATCGAGGGAGGGCTCGACAATGTGTCCACCGCGCAGCACGTGGCCAACGCGACAGGCCGTAAGGTCTTCGCCCCCACGACGGAGGTCGCGGCTTACACCGACGGGTCGATGGTGCTGACCGATAACAGTCCCGACGGGAAGCCACCGCGGTGGGAGGCGTGTCTGCCCGAACCGGAGGGGGTCGAACTGGACAGTGTGGCTCGCGACGCCGGACTCCACAGGGGCACGGGTCGCGCTGATGACACGGTTCGTGCCCAGACTCTGCGCGGAGTCCGAGCCCTGCGCCAGGTCTTCGGCTACAACATCGGTCAGGTGCCCCGCGATTACGCAGCTCTACTGCGTGGTGCTACGGCCGTCGAAACGATGTGGCGCGGGAACGGCCTTACTGAACCGTTCTCATCACAGAAGCTTGAAAACATCCTCGACGGATACGTGCGAACCGTCCTGGGTTCCGGCAAAGTCACCAGCGAACTCCGCAAGAGGGCACTGCTGGCCGCCGCCAAGGACCTCAGCGGGGGCCCCAGAGAACGGCAGCGTCCCCAATCCACGCACAACAGCCAAATCCCCAGGTCCTCGGCTGCCCCGGTTCGTAGGCCGAGCCCGAACACGGTAAAACCCACCAACCGCATCTGGGCCGAGTTGATCAGACAGGCCGACCAGACACGCTCGGCGCACCATCTCCCCAGCGCTGTACGCAACCAGAACGCGAACTCACGCGCCAGCACTCAGATCCACCCCTCGGCCACACACATCCAGCGCCACAGGGCTGCGCCCTCGCAGGCACACGCCAAAGGCTCTCACGGCGCATCGAAGGCGCACCTTGACGCCCCACTGGGCTGGCGCAACCCGCAGACCCTCTCCGAAGGAGGGCTGGAACGGCCAGCGCCCGGCAGGGAACTCGAAACCGATGTCGACAGGAGCCAGCGCCCCGCAGCAGTGAGAGGGCTAGCCAGCGGCAAGCCCGGTGAATCGTCCCGGAATAGCGCGCCGGATGTCATCGAAGCCGCCACACCGGCTCCAGTACCAAGCGCGCAAGAATTGACAACTGCAGAAGCAGCCGCGCCGGCGGCGGTCGCTAGCAACGGTGAGCCTGCAACACACGGGAGGTCACAGTCGCTCGGACCGGCCGAAATCGAGAAGATCACTGTCCCAAAAGCTCCCGGAATTGCTTGGGGAGAACCTTGGCGGACTCTGCCGGTGGCGCCGGTCCTGCACGAGATCAAGTTCCGCCTACAGGGCCTGCTCGGCGACCAGGCCACCACGCATACCATGGCACAACTGGCCGATCTACTGAAACAAACGCCAGCCGGTACCGACGTGGCGCGGGAAGCACACACCGGACTGGTCAATCGGACATTCGGTGAACTCGCACAGTTGGCAGCCCAGCACATCCGCCATCACCTCGATGACCGCAGCACTTCCCGCAGCGTCCTGGGCATGGCCAACTCCGATTTCGTCCTCACCGCCATCCAGGACCTCTACGTCGGGATTACGTTCGCCCAGAAACTCGCCGACGAACTCAATCACCGCATTATGCTGGAGATTACAGCCACTTCGCGTCTGACCATCTGTCCTTGAGTGGACGTTAAGTCCGAACTTTCTCGGTTCTTGATCACTCGATCGTGGTACTCACCGCTGCGCAGTCGCGCGCTGGGCATGTCCATGCTGATATGCGGGCATGGAGAGACAGCCGTACCCCAGTGACTGATCTGACGTGCAGTGGGCGTTGATCGAGCCGATGATCATGGCCTGGAAGCAGGCGAGGGTGGCACGGTCAGCGACGGGTGATCCCGGGTCCTGCGACCTGCGGGAGGTCGTGAACGCGATCTTCTATCAGAATCGGACGGGCTGTCAGTGGCGCTACCTGCCCCATGACCTTCCCGCCCGGTCGGCGGTGTTCTACTACTTCACGCTGTGGCGTCAGGGCGGGCTCGACCACAGCTGCCACGCCGAGAGACGCGAACATCGCGCCCCTTCGGGCAGGAATGAGAGTCAATACGGCATTGCTTCATACGCACTCGGGGATATTCGGGTATTGTGAGGAGATTTGACAGCCGGAAGAATCCCGCCCTCGCCCATCAGCCGCAGGTCGCCGGCAGCCGTCTTCTCCGCCGCAAGCGCGGCCAGCTCCTCGAGTAGTTCGACCGACAGACCGTTCTCCGGCACCGGCATCGACTTCACACCGGAACCCTCAGCAGCCTCATCAGTCCTGGCAAGCGAAACACCGTCGACCAGCCCGATCGTGTGACCCGTCGTCGTACCCATCAGATGACTCCTTCGTGGAAGGAACCCACCTAATTCATGACACTCCCGATCACCTCATCGAGAAAACTTAAGGGCAGAGTTCTTGCCTCTTAGGCGCATACGACGTGCCCACGCCTTCGCGGACGAGGGACGCGTCATAGAGTTATTGCCGAGACAGGCCGCACAAGGCCATGAAAGGAACCCGGAGTTCGCGGACTTATCCTTCAGGGAAACTTTCCAGGCGATCGCCATTTCAGAGGCTACCCATTGTATCGCCGATGACATCAATTCGCGGCCTCGCAGAATTCGATCAAAGGAACTAATTCGTGACCGTTTCGGAAGCCCCTCAGCCGGACGCAGAAATGACAACTCGACCCGACGCGATTGCGATGAACAGCAGCGATGTGGTCCGACTCACCGACGAGGCGGCCAAGAAAGTGAAGGAGCTGCTCGCAACAGAGGACAGGTCCGGTCTCCGACTACGCATCACGATTCAGCCTGGCGGGTGTTCCGGGCTCAATTACCAGCTTTCCCTCGACGACCGGACGCTATCCGGAGACACGCTCATCACATTCAACGGATTTGAAGTGGCTATTGATCAGGCGAGCAGTTCATACCTGAGAGGCGCAGAAATCGACTACGCCGACACAAGCGATCACCAGGGGTTCACCATCGACAACCCCAACATCGCCGGATCGTGCGCATGCGGAGATTCTTCCCATTAGATTACTCGGCAAGGCCATGCCGCCCATGTCCGACCGATCTTGGACGGCGAACCATCGTCGATTCCCTAGACATCGACTGCCGCTGCGCAGGGGCGTGCACTTGCCACCTGGCCATATCCTGCTGGACAAGCCGCAAAACATTGCCGATCACACCTGCTGAACCAGAGGATTCATTCACACCTGGGAGTGGTAGCTCATTATCCCGTACGGCATACCGCCACCGATCGAGTGCCACGCTCCTCGCAGCACGGATCCGGCCGGAAACCCGTGGAACCGCCAGGTTGTGCGTCGGTTCTGTGCGGGACAATCGACTTATTGACGGACGTCCGATGGTATGTGGTGCGGGCATGATCTGATTTCATGTCGCGGTTCGGGTCTCACCTGGTAAGGGGCGACAAGATGGCTGGCCTTCCCAACGAAGTGGTGTGCTTCACAGTGCCCTCGGAGGTTGCACACGATATATGGGGACTGCCCGGTCCCGGGGCTCGGGTGGCCGCTCTCATCGCATACTTCGAGATGCAAGAGGGAAAGCGGCCGGTGATCGACCCCTCTGAATCCCTTCCCGACGAACACAACAGCGCAGCCGCACAGGCAAATGAGTCCGACGTCGTCGCCGAGACCCAACCTGCATCAGGTTCCAGGGAGGCTAGACCGGAGGAGCAGTCTCCGAAGCGGAGCAGCGAGGAGACGGTGAACGGGGAAATACTCGACGGGTTGGGAACGCCGGCACTCGAAGCTGCGCTGTCTACCTCGCACAGTGCTCTCTCTGGGGATCCGACAGCGGTCATCGCTCATGAACAGCAGGCGGGACCGGAGCCTTCGGTAGCCGCCAACGAGCAATCTACGAGCCCAGCACAGACCATGTTGGGAGGGCCGTGGCTTCTGCCTGTGCGGGCAGTCCGGCACGTGGTCGGGTTGCTTCTACACGACCTACTCGGTGGCGAGGCAACCTCGCGTGTTGTGTCAGAACTAGGCGCGGTGCTCAAGGCACCCCGGGCTGACACCGCCAACGCGCAGAAGGAACACGCTCTCCTGGTCGCCGAAGTATTTGCCCCATTCGTGACAGCGGCCGCCCATCATATCCATCACCACCTCCGCACCAATCGCCCTCATGACAAACATCTGGGCCTGGACAACTCCGATCTCGTCCTCACCATCACGAACGAGGATCCCCAAGTCGTCCTCGTGTTCACTCAGAAACTCGCCAACGAACTCGACCATCGCGTCAAGGTCCAACTCACGCCCCAGGACCGCCTCGTCATCTGCCCCGACAGCCCTGGCGGCTCGTGATGACGAGCCGGCCAGCCGAACGCAGAACCGCGTGCCCGACCTGGCCGACAACGCGTTCGCGCGAGTGGCCTGCTCGAACTCGGCATCGGTCACCGGCCGCTCCAGCCAGCGGTAGTAGGGTTGTCTGGCGAGCTTCAGGACCCGGCACGTCACCGTGACGGGCACACCGTCTCCGGCCAGCTCTTTCACGAGCGGGTAGATCCTTTTCCCGGCAGATGCGCCTGCGACAGGTAGGCCGCGGCCCGGCGCAGGACCTCGTTCTCCTGCTCCAGCAGCTTGATCCGCCGACGTGCTTCCCGCAGTTCCGCGCACTCCTGGCTGGTCACCCCAGGCTTGGTCCTGTCATCGATGTCCGCGCGACGCATCCATTTCCACAACGTCATCGCGTGGACACCGAAGTCGGCGGCCACCTGCTCCACCGTCACGCCCGGACCACGGTTCCTCGCGACCCGCAGCACGTCCTGGCGGAACTCTTTCGGACAAGGCTTTGGCACAGCGACATCCCTCCCCACCCGCCCTACAGGGCAAGCCAGTTCAGATGTCACCCAATCGTGCGGCAGACCCATCCGCGAACTCCGGGGTTTCTGTTGACGACTTCGACGTCGATTCCAAGGCGTGCGCCGTGCTCGTCGACGGCGTTCTTGAAGCCGGTGTCGACCCAGCTTTTGGCGATGGTCGGGTAGGTTTTGTTGGCCTGGTCGAGCAGTCGTATTCCCAGGGCGTTTTTCGAGAGGCTGGCGGCGGTGACGGTCACGGCGGGGATGAGGCCGAGTGTGTCGGTGAGGATGCCGCGCTTGCGGCCGACGATCTTCTTGGCGGCATCGGTTCCCTGGCTGTTCAGGGGCGCATTGGTGGAGGTCTTCACGCTCTGGGTGTCGATCACGGAGGCGGTCGGTTCGGGCTTGCGTCCGTCCTTGACGCGGGCCAGGCCGGTCAGGTCGTGGTTGAGCTGGGCGAGGGTTCCTTCGTCGCGCCAGGCGGCGTAGTAGAAGTAGACGGTGCCGTGCCCCGGGAAGTCGTGCGGGAGGTACTTCCAGGGGATTCCAGTGCGGTTGATGTAGAGGAGTGCGTCGAATACGTCGCGTAAATTAACCTTGGCCGGCTGCCCCGTCGGCCGGCGTTCGAGGCGGGCCTTTCTCCAGGCCGTCGACGTCGGCTCGATCAGGGCCCATCGGGCGTCGGACAGGTCACTGGGGTACGGCTTGCGCTCGCTCACGCCGTAGCGCGATCACGAGGACGGCGGAGGGAAGGTTCCGCTCGAACCCGGGCGGGTCCAGGGCATTTTCAAATTAGACGGGTTTCCGGGTATGGAGCCGCACGAGACGGACAGCCGAGTGCTGGACCTTGCAGGGAACGAATAGCCTGCACGTGGTGAAGACAGCCAAAGCGGGGCATGGGTAAAACCCGCATACCGGAAGAACTCTATGTGAACGCCCACTCGGCGGTCGTTAAGTCCGTTTCTGGTAGCGGCCTCGTCCGGGTTGGGTGAGGAAGCCTTGGCGAGTGAGGTGTCCGAGGCGGCTGCGGGTGATGTTGACGGATGCCTCGTCGGTAGGCATGCCGAGGAGTTCGTGCAGCTCACGGGCTCGGAACTCTTGGTCGGGGTGCTGGTTGAAGGTGTTCACGATGGCCTGGTACGCGGTGTTCGTCTCGGGTGGTGCGGGTTGGCTTCCAGCCGGTGCGAGTTCGGCGATGACCTTCCGGGTGGTGGCCAGGTCCGCGAGTCGGGCTTCGGTCTCGGCCAGGGAGGCGGTCAAGTGCTGGATCTGGCCAGGCAGTTCACCGGCCCGGGCTGCGGTCTCGTCGTGCTGGGCCTGGAGGTCGGCCAGGAGTTCGATGACGTTCACGCGGCCAGCCCGAGGGTGTCGCGCCAGGCCGGACTCGGTGTGGTGAGGCGGCGGGCCATGTTCGCGATCGAGGCCCAGTAGACGCGCGAGGTGGAGGTGTCGGGCCGGTGGTCGTACTCCCGGGCCAGACGCCGGTGCAGCATCAATGTGCCGTTGACCTGCTCCACGATCTACCTCTTCGGTTGAGGGACGAAGCCTTTGCCCTGGTCAGCCGGGTTGCGGCGGACGACTTCGACGTCGATGTCCAGCAGGGCACCGTGGATGAGGACCTCGCCCTTGAAGCCTTGGTCCACCAGTGCCTTCTCCAGGCGCATCCCGCACCGCTCGGCGGCCTGGTCGAGCAGGGCGGTGCCGGCGGCGTTGTCGTGGGCGGACGCGGCAAGCACGACGACGCCGATGATCAGCCCCAGAACGTCGACGGCCAGTCCCCGCTTGCGGCCCGACATCCTCTTGTTGGCGTCCAGCCCCGTCGTGGTCCTCGAGACACCGGCGGCCTCCCAGTTCACCCGCCGCGTGGTGCCGAAGGCGACGGTGAAGGGCTCCTTGGGCAGCGGGTGCAGCCGTTGCTGTTCCTTGAGCAGGGCCTCGGCGGGCTTGCGGCGGCTGGCGCGGCGGACCCGGTTGTTGACCGTGTCGCAGAACTCCCGGCAGGCCGATCCGAGTTGGCCCATCGTTTTGTATTGGGGCAGTAGGTTCGCCGAGGTGGGCACCAGGTCCGCCTTCGCGATGCGGACGGTCGCTTCGCTTCCGCCCTTGGTCTCGGGATCCGCCGGCGGGTTCCGTGCTCCGCTTCGGTGGAACACAGATACCTGGGTCACCGTTGCCGTTGATGAGCGACTGCGGTGCCGTGTGGCCCAGCAGCTGCTGTGCGCCTTCGCTTCGCTGAGGGCGGTTTCGCACAGGTTATGCCACACATGCCGCCTGTCCGCGACCTGGACCGCGTCGGGCGGAACGGGGCGGATGGCCTCGGCGTAGGTGGCTGAGCCGTCGCGGCAGACGACCTTGCCGCACCCGCACACGGACCCCCCGTCGCCCTCGGGCACCGTCCGCCAGTGATAGCCGTGCACACACCTGCCAGACCGCGGTGTCCAGCGGCGTCCGGGCCCGCACTACAGTCCGCTCACCCTCGTCGGCCACATCCTCGACGACCAGCGGGGACAGACCCGAAAACACCGTCTACACAAGAACGTTGACATCCATCACATGGAAGTCAACGACCTCGCAACTCTCCATTATCAAATCGCATGTGAGACAGGGTCGTTCCGTGGATTCGCTGCCGGTGACGGAAAGGCAGAAAGCTGCGTCAGAAGGGCAGTTGAACTATCCGCGCTCTCAAGGACCCTCCTAGACTCCGGCAGCACGAGGGCCAACTGGAACGGCCCAGATTAGAGTGCCCGGACGACAGCCTTCGAAGGCACTCATCCCGGAGGACATAAGTGCGTTTTCTCAAGAATGCCAAGCGGGCTGCCATCGCCGCAGTCATAACCTGTGGCATGGCCACCGGCCTGCTTGCCGGCACGGCTACCTCGGCATCCGCGTCCACGATCCAGAAGCAGTGGATCCAGCTGTGCGCCCAGGGCAACTACCCTGCCTATCTCTCCTTCCCCTGGCGTGGGGGTTATACCAGCACGATCGTCTCTCCCGGACAGTGTCAGTGGTGGAATGTCCCGTCCGATCACCGCTGGGAGCCGGTTGACGTCGTAGACGCCTGGTCGGGCGCGACCGTCGGCACAGCGTGGTACAACGGCGACGAGTCCGGACTGGGCACAGGAGCAGAAGGGTGGGAAGGCGGCGACCAGTGGATCCAGACCTGGTAGCCACCCACACAGGCAGAGCTAACCGGGCACGGACCGCCGCAACACCCACCTGCCCTGTCGGAACGGCGTAACAGGTCACGCACAGGCCCGGCCGGGGGCGTCCCGGCCGGGCCTGTGCCGCCGCTGCGGTTGGAGGCCGTGGTGGACGGCGCTGCGCGCTTCCCGGGTTCCGGCCGGTATTCGCCGCATCAGACCGAGGCGTCCGATGCGCCGGTGTGTCGGCGACGGTTGAAATGAGGGTCTGGCTCACTTTTGGTGCTGAAGTGACGGAGGGTCACCGCTGGTGTCGACGCCGGCCCAAGGTCACGCGGCCAGGAGGACGCGCTTGCGCAGGAGGTCCAGACCCGCTCGGCCGAACATCTGCCGCTTCAGCATCTTGATCCGGTTCACCTGCCCCTCCACCGCCCCTGAACTGAACGGCAACGTCAGCCCCGCCGTCACCGCCCCCTGATCACCAACGACCCCATTCACGAACGAAAGCAGTGGCTTCCGATCGGATCCGTTGATCACCGCACGCCTGGGAGCCAACCCTGTGAGCATGCTCGTCCGTGAGGGACGTGGAGTGGGGGGACGCACTGTTCCCGCAGGTAGATGGCTTGGCAATCGAGGAGGTCGAGCTCGGCGAGGGCCACGTCCGCGTCGCCGCCCGGGCTGTCGCCTCGCAGGCGGTCTGCCCGCAGTGCGGTGCGGCGTCCGGGCGTGTCCACAGCGGTTATGAGCGTCGGCTCGCCGACGCGGCCGTGGGCGGACGACCGGTGGTGATCCAGTTGCGGGTGCGGAGATTCCGGTGCACCGGACGCTCGTGCCCCAAGAGCACCTTCGCCGAGCAGATCGCCGGACTCACCTTCCGGCACGGCCGATGCAGCGCACGCCTGCACGCCGTCCTGCAGGTCGTCGCGCTGATGCTGGCCGGCCGGGCCGGCGCCCGGCTGGCGGGCGTCCTCGATGCCGCTGCCAGCCGCTCCACACTCCTGCGACTGATCCGGGCCATGCCCGATCCGCCGACAACTACGCCCAGAATTCTAGGTGTTGACGACTTCGCCCTGCGACGGGGCCACGTCTACGGCACCGTCCTGATCGACATCGAGACCCGCCGGCCGATCGACCTGCTGCCCGACCGCGCGGCCGCAACTCTTGCCCGCTGGCTTGCCCAACACCCTGGTGTCGAGATCATCTGCCGCGACCGGGCCACCGCCTACGCGGAAGGCGCCCGTGAGGGCGCCTCGGACGCCACGCACGTTGCCGATCGCTGGCATGTCTGGCACAACCTCGTCGAGGCGGTCGAGCGCTGCGTCACCCGGCACGCCGCCCACCTGCGCGAACCCGAACCACCCCCGACTCCCGAGGCATCGGCCGCCGCCCTTGCCGAACTGGAGAAGATCGCCATGGCGGGCCAGCCGGCCGGCACCGCCCACCGGTACGCGGACCGGACCCGCGAGCGCCACCGGGCCGTGTGCCCTGGTCGACCAGGGCCGCCCGCAACGCGCGATCGCCCGGGAACTGGGCCTGTCTCGCAACACCGTCGGCCGATTCGCCCGCGCCACCATCTGGCAGGAACTGGTGACCGGCAAGTGGCAGGGCCTGCCCAGCATCCTCGATGACTTCAAGCCCTACCTCCACCAGCGCTGGAACGAGGGCTGCACCACCGCCGTCACCCTATTCGAGGAGATCACGGCCGCTGGCTACCGCGGTGGCCTCACCGTTCTACGCGACTACCTGCGCCCACTGCGGTCAGGCGCCCCGCCCCGCGCAAAGGTCCGGCCACCCTCAGTACGGGAGGTCACAGGCTGGATCACGCGCCACCCCGACAGCCTCACCCCGGAGGACACCCTCAAGCTCAAGGCCATCCTCGCGCGATGCCCCGACCTCGACGCCACCGCCGACCACATCCACGTATTCGCCGAGATGATGACTGCCCGCACCGGCCACCATCTCCCTGGCTGGATCGAGAAGGTCCAGGCCCAGGGCCTACCCGAACTGCTTTCGTTCGTGAATGGGGTCGTTGGTGATCAGGGGGCGGTGACGGCGGGGCTGACGTTGCCGTTCAGTTCAGGGGCGGTGGAGGGGCAGGTGAACCGGATCAAGATGCTGAAGCGGCAGATGTTCGGCCGAGCGGGTCTGGACCTCCTGCGCGAGCGCGTCCTCCTGGCCGCGTGACCTTGGGCCGGCGTCGACACCAGCGGTGACCCTCCGTCACTTCAGCACCAAAAATGAGCCAGAACCACATTTGCACCGTTAACGCCACAGGGCATGCTCTTGGGGATGCCGAGGCGAGCGGGCATGGGACCTGGTGTGCGAAGACGTCGTGGCCGGCGATGGCGCATAGGAGGTCGGGGTTCCTCCTGGGTTCCCGGGCAGGTCGTTGGTTGCCGGTGTGCTCCACGAGAAGTCGATTTCGTGTGACATCACGAGGAATGCCGCCGTTGCGATCACAGCGCATACGACGATGGCCACTCCTCCAAAGGCACTGCCCTTCGGACGCGAGGCTCGCGTTCCCGTCGGACGACTGTGTCTGACTGCCGTCTTCGGGGCGTTCCGAGTTCCGGCTGGCGGAGCCGTGGCACCGGGCAGGCCGGAGGTCTTTCGTTGCAGCGCGGCCTGCACGGCGACCTCGACCTCCGACTTCCTTGGCGGCTCGGTTACCAAAGGCACGGTCTGTCCGCTGCTGTCGGTCGCCGTAGCAGCTGCCTCGGCTGTGTCAGGAGCCTGCGCATTGAGCGCGGACACAGGCTTCACCTTCTCCATGGCCGCGTCGGGGTGACGAACCCTGGTGACGTCTGGTGCGGCGGTGGGCAGGGGGTCCCCGTGCTCACTGGTGGCAGCTTCGGGACGTACGACCGAGGAGGTCGGCTCGATGGGCAGGTCGGCCTCGGTGGGCCTGATGGTTGGGCGCTGGCTCTTCGCCACAGGCTTCTCCGCGGAAGCCTGAATGAAATCCGGTCCAGGATCGCCTACGGCGGCCGGCAGCCAAGTGGCTTTCCGAATGGTGACCGACGGAGCCGGAACCTGCTTGTTCTGCACGGACATGGGTCCTGCCTTGTCGTGTTCGTCAGCTCGATGGGCCTATAGGTCCCGCGCAGCGTTCCGGCCATGTGCCGGGGCCGGAGTCGATGCGGCCCGCGAGCGCCTGCTCAAGGCGGGCCAGCGCGGTGTCGTCGGCGTCCTCGAGAGTGCTTTCGCTGGTCGCGGTGTGCCTGTCGGGCAACTGGCGGAGCAGGATGAGCGGGTTGCCGCTCTCCGTGCGTACATCCAGCACCCGAAACTTCGTGCCCGGTACGAAGACGACCTCGTTTCCGCCCCCTTGCAGGGCGCGCACGCTGCGGCCCGTGATCGACCAGATCGCGTATGCCGCACCCGCTACGACAGTCGTCTCGAGAGAATCCAGCAGCAGACCGCTGACCGGCGCCGCGTCGGTCAGCAACTGACCGGGACGCGTACTGTGGGCCATGTTGATTCCGTTCGCTCCGCGAAGAACCAATCCGCGGTAAGGCGGCAACCACTGCAACCCCGACGCCAGACAAGCGGCAAACGGCAGCAGGCGTGTCTCGCCCGTTCGCAGCGGCAGGGTGAGCTCGTCGGACTGCTGGAGGTACATGCGGACGGCTACGAGATCGTCGTGGACGGCCTCGTTGTCCTGTCCCCATAGGCCAGGCAGAGCGGTCAGCGCCTGGGCCACGGCGGTGCTGTGCCGCTCCCATGCCGTGCCGGCAAACATGCGCAGGGCTTTCCGCTGCTCCGGATTGCTGAGATGACGTGGTCGCAGCTTCCGTGTGCCTGCCGCATGTTGCCGTACTTCGTCTGGGGGGAGCCCCGCCGGCGTTGCTCGGGATGCTGGCAGCGCTGTCGGCAGAGGGCCGCGGAAGGGTGGTGCCACGACCGGGCCGGCGGTGCCGGCGTCGGCCACGGCGACCGGCGGTCTGGGAGACCTTGGTGGCGGCGAGTGCTGCGGTGTGGGTCGCGTAAACCGGATGACACGCAGGCCGTGCTCGGCTGCCAATGCGCGCAGCGCACGGCCGCCATCGGGCGTGGTGGCGTGAACGTGAAGTGTGGTGAGGGCCCGGAGGCCGGGGGACAACGTCGCGAGTAGGCGGGACAGTACCGGCCACAGCGTCGAAGTGAGCCGATCCCCGGCACGGCCGATATCTATGACAGGGCCGTCACTGGTCACGGGGCGGCCTGTGTGCGGTATTGCGGAGCCGGGACCGCCAATCCACAAACCGGCCCTGGTGACCACCGCGTGCCATTCCGGAGACAGCGGGAGAAGTCCTTCGGGAGACCCGGCGTCCCCGCTTGGGGGTGCGCCGACCTCTCCGAGGGGCGTGAACCAGCGTGACAGCTGGGGTGGTTGAGGGCGTTCATTCTCACCTGCGGGAGAGCAGACCACTGCGTCGACGAACGGCAGCCACTGGGGTGCCTGGTCGGCACCGAACAGTACCGACCGGACGCCGTAGCGGCCTGTTGGGCCATCGGCGGCGAACAACGGCAAACCTGTGGTGACTTCGACCTCGGTGTCCAATGCCGAGGCGAGCGACTGTGCCAGGCGCAGCAGATCTGATCTGCCTCCCGGGACAAGCCGTACGCTGGCGCGCGCCTCGGCGTGCAGAGGACGCAACAGCTCGACGATGTCCGAGACCGCGACGTCCTCTCCCCATGGGACGCCAACGATCACGGCAGGCCGCCTGGGGTCGACTGGAACGGCGTGGAACACGTCACCAGGTTGAGGGGGAACCGAATCCATGGGGCGGATCAGCAGCCCGGCCGGGATCTGGTCGACCACGCACCCTGCCACTGCCTTCGCGGAGATCTTGCGGAGGGCGGGCTGCCATCGCGGCGACGGCAGGCGTGGCCCGAGCGGAACCGGTTGCCGCCCTGGTTCAAAGCGGAACCATCCGTCGGTGCCAGGCGGGACGAACACCGAGCCCCCCGGCACCACGAGCGCCGCTCCGTCGGGAGCCTCGACCGTCAGATTCCACATCTCGGCGATCCGTCGGGCCGTGGCCGCCCGACCGGGCCGGTCATCGCCCGCACCCGCCATCACCAATCGTATGGAACGGATGCCGTCCTGCCGGACGGTGTCCAGAACCTCGCGGAGCTTCGTCCACAGAGCGTCGGCCATGGTGCGGTCCACGGCGGCGATGATGGTGGTCGTGCCGTCATGCGAGACCATGGCGCGGGACAAGTCGTTGATGTCGGCCGGGTCCAGGCTGTCGTCGGTGGGCAGGCGGAGCAGAAGAAGCCCGTCGTAGTCCTCGACGACTACACGCTGCGCACTGACGTTGGTCCCACCGGACCGACTCTGGGGCGACGCGGAACCGGCCTTGGCCCGCCGGGCGAACGCGCCGGTGAAACGGCTCATGCGGTGTTCCCTCTTCCGCCATCCGTGATCGCGTTAGGGCGAGGCCGGTCACGGCCGTCGATGTGGTACTCGCCGGTACTCCCGCCCGTGAAGGCGGATGTCCCGGACTGAATGGCACGACACAACAGGAATGGCCGTCCTGCGGCTCGCGAAGGATGTCTGACCGGGTGACGCCATTGCGGCACGCGACGCCTGGCGGTGCCGGAGAGTGACGGGAAGACTGACGCAGTCGCAGGTATTCCATTACCCGTGGCGGCATCGGCTACATTTCCGTCCGGCGGAGGGCACGTTCGTGGTGATGGCAAAGCGCCGCGAGGCGGCCGGGGATGAACCACTGCGGCGCATCGTCCTGCCGGTTCCGGATGTGGCGAGCGGCCGTTTACGATCACGCCGAGCCGCCGATCCGGCTGAGGACGAGTGCCCGCTGCGGCATCCTCTGGCGTTGCGACCGGGGCCAAGATGTCAGTCATGCCGTTCCGTCCGACGTGATCGTATGGCATGCGGATTCTATGACGACGTTCAATGAGGCCCTGTCCGCGCCCTTGTTCGTCAGCTGTGAGCCTGCCGCCTGCGGCGCTCCGTTTTGTGGGGCGGTTGGCGACACTCCGTGGCCGGACGGGCATTCGGCGCACGGACTTCGCGCCAGCACCCGTGTAGTTCCTGACAGGCCGGCGTACGCGGTCATGCGCTCGCTCGCGGTCTTGCTCACTGAATTGGAAGCGGCCCGGAACGTCCGTGCACAACCGGATGCGCCTGAACCGGTCTTGACGGCGACGGCGGCCTTCGGTTCACGGAGCGGGGATATCAGCGGAAGCGCCAACCGTGCGGGGGTGAGTCTTCCACTCGCCCGGGGAGACCGTCTGCGGCGTCTTCCCCAAAGGGCACAAGAACTGCACGTTCGCTCAGGCGGCATGCTGCGAAGCTGTCACAGCAGCGATGAAACAAGGCGCCGCGGCGTTCGCGTGTGAGATCGAGGCGGTGGGGTGCAGACCTCTGTCTGCCTCCGGGCCACCGGGCAGAACGGGCCGGACGAGTGGGTCTTTGGTACCGCGATCCGAAGCCGTGATGTCCCACCGATACTGGTCTGACTTCGACCGTCCCAGGGTACGGGCGATACTTATCCAGCGGATTTAATCGCTATATGCATATAGCGACAGTTTGGGCGCAGAGATGGAGCGGGCTGTTGTGGTTTCCATATGTCAGCCACATGCCGTGATTGAGTGAAGTGACGAGGTGTTGGGCTGCGAGGATGACCACAGTGAACGGGAAATCGGAGCTTACCCTGACTTCGAGTCTGGTGGTTTCGGGTATACGGCTCTCGCGAGCCCAAGGGAACCCTTGCGTGGCTATATTTTGCAGGAACTTATCGGCAAGTTCGGTCAGTAGGATCTCGCGCCGATCGAGGTCGCGCTCGATCGGGTCGGGGGATTCAAGCGATTGTGTAAGCCGCCGTAGAACATCTCCGATTGGGTCACTCGGGCCTGAATTTATTTCGACGGTTGTGATCTCTTTGGAATCATCTTCCGCGTGTGCCAGATGTGGCAAATTGATCATCCCTGGAGTAATGAAGCGACCTCAGTGTCCGGTCGGTCCATGTCGATGGCGTTTTGAGCGATTAATTGACCCACGGGTATTCGGGGACGGAAGTCCCATTGACGCGTGTCTGCGGCCGCAGGGTGTCCTCCGAATCTTCATGCACTTGTGTACCGATCCCAGAAGGATCTGTCCACTGTGAGACTCCAACGTGAGTGTCCCTGTAGTCCACCGATGTCAGGACGAGAACCGTCAGCTTCTTACGGCACCGTCCTGAGTTGGTGCGTGATAGGGGGTGAGGGCGCGGTGGAGTGGCGTGTGGTGGATCGCTCGGGTGCCGTCGGACACCAGACCGGCGGTGGCACTGCAGGTGGCGGGCAGCTTGTCTGGGCAGTGCCCTTGACGGTGTTCTGCTCCTTCTTGCCGGAGACGAACGCGGCGCCGTCCGCCGCGGCCTGGCCGGCGATGGGTCGGCGGACGTGGATTTCGGTGGCGTCCAGGCCTGGTTCGATGACTTGGGCCTGGGCGGGGCGCAGGCGAACACGTCGGCCGGTGCCTGTAGACGCAGGCCAGGCCGGTCGAGGGCCGCGCAGCTCCGCTGAGCCGGCCAAGTACGTCTTCCTTCCCGACAGCGCCGCGGGTAAAGAGTGGACCGGCCGACGCCGAACAAGAAGGCAAGACAGCGTGCGGGAGGTCGTGCCGCAGGTGATCCCCTTACACACCGAGGAAACCCTCACCCACTCGAGCATCGGGATCGACGACACGTCAGGGGTGGAGCTGAAGGACACGACCACGGTCGCCATGGACTTCGGCCGCATCACCATCAACGACAGTCTCGACTTGTTTCTGTTCGGAACCCCGGGGCAGGATCGCTTCTGGTTCATGTGGGACGAGCTTTCCGCCCGAGCCTTGTGTGCCGTGGTGCTCGTCGACACTCGGCGGCTGACGGTGTCCTTCCCGTCCATCGACTACTTCGAGCGCCGCGGACTGCCGTTCGTGGTCGCCGTCAACTCGTTCGCGGGTCCTCGTGCGTACCCGGTCGAAACGGTGCGAGCCGCGCTCGACTTGAACAAGGACGTCCCTGTCCTCATCTGTGACGCACGGCAGCGCCGATCGGTGAAGGAGCTACTGATCAACGCCTTGGAGCACGCGCTCGCCATTGAGGAACGCTCCTCCTGAGCCAGGGGCGACGATGGCCGCCGGCCGTTCCCCGTGAGTACTTCGACCCTGTCTCGTGGCCGACACGACGGTCGACCGGTCTCTGTCTCAGCGGGGACGGTCGCCTGCGGTCGTGTGACGGCTGTCCGCGAAGTCCCCGTAACCGATCCAAGTAGGGTCACGTCCGTTCGGAACTCACCAACAGGGGCGTTCGCGGTCAGTTGGCGCAAGCCAGACGGCTGATGAACGTGCGGGCAAGTTCGAGTTTTGCACTCGAGGGCAATCTTCTGGCCCGGAAAGACCTCATGCGTACTCGTGACCTGAACAAGAGCTGCCGCCCATTAGCATCCTCATTCTGCGAACCATTTCTACGCCTGGACGGTTCGCCGTACCCACCCCGTATGGCCTCTCCGCCCGTTGGCGAGGGCCTAGTTTTTTCCCTCCGGGGCCGAGGCGCCGAGCTTTCGGTCTCTGGTAACCAATTCAGGAAGGCGGACGTCATGGTGGCGACCGGCGATACGATTCCCAATTTCCAGGGCTCGGACGGCGTTCTGTACAACGCGACGCCCGCGGAGCTGAAGGACAAGGCCCTCGACATCCGCAACACTCAGGAGACCGTCCAGGGAGAACTCGGCAGGCTGAAGTCGTACGTCGTCGGCCTGGAGGCCGTGTGGGGAGGCATCGCCGCCAACACCTTCCAGGAGCTCATGCGGGAGTGGGACGCGCACGCGGCGCAGCTCCAGGAGGCCCTGCTGGGTATATCGACCGGCCTGGACACCACGGCGGACAACTACATTCAGGGCGAGCACGTGAACCTCATGAATCTCAACAGCGTGACCCTCCCGCCGGCCCGTTTGTCCTGACGCAGAGAACGCCAGTACGCCGCACGTAGCAACGACACTTCTCGTCGGAGGATCCGAGATGCCCGATATCGAAGGCACGCCCATCCACGTCGGCAGGGACCTGGAGGGGGCAGGCGATTACCTCAACGCCCAGGCGGCGCACATCATGGGCGAACTGCACGCCCTGAAGAGCCGGATCCAGTCGCTGATCGACACGTGGAACGCCCAGTCCGCGACCGACTACCAAATACGCATGCACGAGTGGGACATGGCCGCTGTCGGCCTCTTCGGCAGCGAGCAGGAGGGCGGCGTGCTCGGTGAGATCGCCCACGCCCTGCGCGTGAACTGGGGCAACTACGTGGGGGCCGAGGAAGCCAACATCAGGACGTGGACGTCCTCGGCCTGACCCCGGCGGAGCAGACGAGTGCGCCCCCCAGTCGACGTGTGAGAAGGAATACGCCCAGTGGAGAATGAACGCTGCCACGTGACCGTGGTGGGAGCCAGGCGGCGGGTGGACCTCGCGGTGCCCGTGGATGCGGCCATCGCCGAGTACACCCCGTCCCTGCTCACGCTCGTGGGACAGGTGGAGTTCGACGACACCTTCCCGCCGGTCTGGTCGCTCGCGCTGCCCGGCGCCCCGCCGTTCTCGCCGGAGACCTCCCTGCGGGAGTGCGGCATCGTGGACGGCGCGACCTTGTATCTGCGGGACGCGGCCGCGGGGGAGTTCGACGAACCCGTGGTCACCGACCTCGAGGAGTCGGTCGAGCAGGCCGAGGGGGACCTCGCCGCCTGGGGTTGGCGACCGCGGGCCTACACGACCCTGGTGCTCGGTGTGCTGGGCCTCATCGCCGGTCTCGTGACACTGGCGTGGACGGGCGGGGAGACCGCCGTGCTGCCGGTGACCGGCGCCGTTGCGATGGTGATGGCCTTCTCGCTGGCGCTGCTGGCCTGGCATGCCACCCGCCAGGGCTGGTCCCTCCCGCTGGGCCTGCGGCTGATCCTGGCGCACTCGGCTGTTCCGCTGCTCGCGGTGGCGGCCGTCTCCTTGCCGGCGGCCACCAGGAGCACCTCGGCCGTGTTGACGGCGTTGAGCGTGGGGGCGTTGGTGGGGGCCTTCGCCGGCTTGCTGGCGCTCCGCCACGCGACGACGCTGATGGCGGTGGCGATCACCGGGCTCGCCCTGCTGTTGACGGTGTGCCTGAGCCTTGGTCACGCCTCGCTGCTGGAGGCATCGGCGGTGGTGGCGGTCGCCATGATGGGGGTGCTCGGCGCCGCGCCGAAGCTCGCGGGGCATTTCGCTGTGCTGGCGGGAACGCCTGGGGGCGTTGAGGGCTATGAGGACGAGGCGGATGTCCTGCATCTGGTGAAGCGAGGTCAGCGGCTGCTCATTGGGACGAACGTGCTGGGCTCTGCCGTTGCCGCCGCGTGCCTGGTGGTGCTGGGTATGGCGGACCATGTCTTCGCGGTGGCCCTGGCCGGCTGTCTCGGCCTCGCGCTCATCCTGCGCGCGGGACGGCTGACGATGGCGCTGGCGGTGGTGCCGATGGTGATCGCGGGGACGATCGGTCTCGCGACGACGCTGATCCACGCCCCGGGCGCCTTCGGGGCGCCCGGCTGGGCCGGCTCCGTCGCCCTGCTAGGCGCGGCGGTGATCGCGCTGGCGTTCGGCTTGGGCCGGGCCTTCCGCGCGGACGGTTCCGAGGAGAGGCCCTCCTGGATCGATCCGGTTGCAGGGTTCTTCCTGGTGGCCTCCGTGCCGCTTGCGGTGGGCGTCTTCGGCATGTACGCCGCGATGATGAACTCGGGGCAGACGCCGTGACAGCGCCGGCAAAGCGCGGTGTGCTGCGGGTGGCGGACCGCGGCTGGGGTACCTACCGCACCATCACGGCCGCGGTCCGCGCGGCCGGCGAGGGCGCGGTGATCCACGTCCAGCCGGGGGTCTACCGCGAGTCCCTGATCCTCGACATCGATGTCTCCGTCGTGGCGGAGAAGGGCCCGGGCACTGTGCGCATCGTGGCCGTGCAGGGCCCCGCGGTCAGTGTGAGCCGCGGGGCGCCCGTGCTGCGGGACGTGACGGTCGAGAGTGGTTCCGACCGGGGGCCGGTGGTGCTGGTCGCCGGAGGCACACCGGTGTTCGACCACTGCCAGGTGTCCGGCGGCCGTGTGGAGGTCATCCACGATGCCGCCGCCGAACTGCGGGCTTGCACCGTCGAGGACGCCTCCGACTCCGGAGTCCACGTCACGGGCACGGCCGCGGCGGTCGTCGAGGACTGCGTGATCCGGGAGTCAGCAGGCCACGGCCTGACGTTGAGCGACGCCGCCAGGGCGGAGGTCCGCCGCACCACGATCGAGCGGGTCGCCGGGTGCGGGGTGGTGATGGCGGGGGAGTCGTCGGGCACCTTCGACGACTGCACCGTCCGGCACGTCGGTGAGGCTGCGTTGCTGGTGCACGCCCTGGCGCGGCCCCTGTTGCGCGGGTGCCGGCTGCACGACGCGAAGGCCGAGGGGGTGCGTGTGGGCGACGCTCCCGGATCCGGTCCGGCCACCTCGGCGACAGGCCGGGACGACGCGGTCGCGTCCGGTCATGACGAAGTCCGGGTTCGCTTGGAGAAGTGCGAGGTCTTCCGCACCGGCCGGGAAGGTGTGCTGGTGTCGGGGGCGGGCGACGTCCGGCTCCGGGACTGCCATGTGCGGGAGACGGGCGGAGCGGGCGTGATCGCCGCAGGTGCCGGCCGGGTGGAGATCGACGGGACACGGGTGGTCGACGTGCCCGGGACCGGCCTGGCCGCCGTGGAGAACGCCGAGTTGCACGTACGCGGTGGCACCGTGGCCCGTACCGGCGCCAACGGGGTGCACGCGACGGACGGATGCACCGTCCGTCTCACCGAGTGCGAGATCTCGACCACGGCCTACACGGCCCTCCACTTCGGCGGGAGCGCCCGGGTGGAGCTGGTCTCCTGCACGGTGCGGGACAGCGCGCAGCACGCGGTGCGGGTGGAGGGCTCCGCGGAACTCACCGCCGAGGACACCCGGGTGGAGCGGGTGCAGATGACGGGCGTCGACGTCAAGGATGCCGACGTGGTGCTGCGCCGGTGCGTGATCGGCGAGACCGAGACCGGCATCAGGCTGGACACCCGGCACCGGCCGCTGCTGGAGGACTGTGAGGTCGTCCGGCCCGCCAGGACGGGCATCGAGATCGCGGCCGGCACCGGCGCCGTGGTACTGGGCGGCCGGGTCGACGCCCCGGGGTCCGCCGGGGTCTTCCTCGACGAGCGCAGTGAGTCCTGGATCGAGGACCTGACCATCGCCGATGCCAAGGGGAGCGGGCTGGTGATCTGGTCCGGCGCCAGGCCGCGGGTGCGGTCGGTGACCATCGCGGGCGCAGCGAAGAACGGCGTGTACGCGGGCGATGGCGCCGAAGGGCTGCTGGAGGACTGCTCGATCTCCGCCACCGGCTATCCCGCGGTGTACGTAGGGGCCAAGGCGGCGCCTGTGCTGCGCCGCTGCCTGGTGCACGACACGGATGAGGACCTGTCGCAGGCCGAGGACGCCGCGGCCAGCTTCGAGGAGTGCCGCACCAGCAATGTGAAGGTCGCCACGATGCCAACGGCGGCCGAGGGCGAGATGATGCCGGTGGGGGCGCCGCGCGGCACAGCCGGGGGGCCGGCGGCCAAGAGAGCCCGAAAGGAGCGGGTAGGCGAGGACCAGCTGCCCGAACTGCTGGCCGAGCTGGAGCGGCTGGTGGGCCTGGAGAGCGTCAAGCGCGAAGTGGCCTCCATGGCCAAGCTGATGCAGATGGTCAAGCGCCGTCAGGAGGCGGGTCTGCAGCCGCCGCCGCTGAGCCGCCACCTGATCTTCGCGGGCAACCCCGGGACCGGCAAGACGACGGTGGCCCGGTTGTACGGACGGCTCCTGGCCGCCCTCGGGCTGCTGGCCAGCGGGCATCTTGTGGAGGCCGACCGCAGCGCGCTGGTGGGCGAATACGTGGGGCACACCGCTCCGAAGACCACCGCGGTCTTCCGGCAGGCGCTGGGCGGCGTGCTGTTCATCGACGAGGCGTACGCGCTGGTCCCGGCGGGGCAGAGCAGCGACTTCGGGCACGAGGCCATCTCCACCCTGGTGAAGCTGATGGAGGACCACCGGGACGACGTGGTGGTGATAGCCGCGGGCTATCCAGAGGACATGGAGCGCCTGATCGACTCCAACCCCGGTCTGGCGTCGCGTTTCACCCGCACCCTGCGCTTCGACGACTACACGCCGGCGGACCTGGTGCGGATCGTGGAGCACCAGGCGTCCCGGCACGAGTACCGGATCGGCGAGGACACGGCGGCGGCGCTGCTGACCCACTTCGACGCGATCGACCGGACGGAGCGCTTCGGCAACGGGCGCACCGCCCGCCAGGCCTTCCAGCAGATGACCGAGCAGCACGCCCTACGCGTGGCCGACCTGGCCGATCCCGGCGACGAGGCCCTGACGGTGCTGCTGCCGGCCGACGTGCCTGTGGTGGCGGTCCGATGACCCGGCCCCGCAGGCACGCCGGACTGGGCGTGGCAACCGGCTCACTTCTTGATGGTTCCCGGGGGGCCGGGGAAGCGCGAGTGCCGGTCGACCGTGGCGTAGGACTGGCCCGTGGCGTTGACCACCGCGATGTAATTGCCGAGCAGTTCGAGGGAGTTGCTCAGCAAGGCCAGAACCTTCTGCATCGCCGGGTTGATGTGCCGGGCGAACTCGTCACCGATGCCGGCGAGGATCTCATCATCGCGATGCATGGTGTCGCCCAACTGGGAGCCTCCTCCGCCGGTGCTGGGATCCACGTTTACCGCCACCCCGCTGGGATGGGCGGGGCCCCAAAACTTGCCCTGCAGCACGGTGTTGACGCTTTGGCGCAGCGCCTCGTAGTGAGAGACGCCGATGCGGGCCTGTGTCAGCAGCGTGGTCTCGGTCGCCCGCACCGTGTCCGCGGCGAAGTAGAACGGCCCACTGTCGGCAAGGGTGGACGCGGAAGGCCCGCCACCGGGCTGGGGGGTCTCGGTGTCGTTGAAGCTGGGCAGGCTGTTCCAGCCGACCGTCATGGTAGGGACGAGATAGCTGAAGTCCTTTCCCGCGTCGGGATCGTCGGGTTGCTGGGGATCGGCCATTTTCATCTCCTGAGTTCGCGTCTGGCGGTTGGGCAGGGGGTATTTCAGCCGGCAGCAGGCGCCAGTTTGTCATACCGGAATCGGTGGGCGGAAGCCCTGTTTCAAACATTCGATATTCCGACGGAGACCCGCGAAGCGCGGTCGTTCTGGCGAAAGGAGCGTTACCGTGGCAACGATGACCGTCGAAGAGTTTCGGGTCGCATTGGGCGACCTCGGCAGGGCTATCGGTGTAGTGCGGGGGGAGAGCGAGCACATATCGGGCTTGATCAACCAGATCCAAAGCCAGTTCGAAGCGGCTCACAGCTCGTGGAAGAGTCCGGCCGCATCCACACTCCACACGATTTCCGCTTGGTTCACGGACGCTTCTCGTGACCTGGAGAGCCTGTTGCAGGAGATGGCCCGGCGCATGCAGACCGCGTACGACAACTACGCCACGGCCGAGATCGCCAACACCCACAACTCCGGAGGCTGATCGTGCCCGAATACGGTGACTACGACATCGGCGTGCTGAGCATGGACCCGCAGGCGCTTGACGGGGTGGGCGATAAACTCATCGCACTCGCCGGCGAAATGGCTGACTCGATCATCCGGATTAACGACACCGTGAGCGGACTGTCGTTGGGATGGGTGGCCGAGAGCGCGGATGAGGCGCAAGCGTTCGGTGACCGCTGGAATCGCGTGATGGCGCAGATGTTCGGCGATGACGGCGTGCTTACTGCTCTGGCCGGGGGAATCAAGGCGGCTGCCATCGGAAGCAGCCAGGCGGAGGTCGCGCGGGAAGCCGCGTTCCGCTCATTTTCCGAGGCGCTCGCGTCCACGTCTGGAGGTGGCGGCGGGGGTCCCCAGGACCACACCGGGCCCGAATTCCCTATCACTCAGGATTTCCCGAACTAAATGACCAGGATAGATTTCCACCGCCCCGCCAGGACGTTCCCGCCTGCGGTCCCGGAACAGCAGGTCTCGCTGGCGGCGCCGCCGCAGAAGGCCACGCAGAACCAGGCCCAGACCTGGCTGTACATGCTGTTGCCGCTGCTCAGCAGCGTCAGCATGGCCGCGTACATGTTCACCTTCGGCCGGCCGTGGATGATGGCGCTCGGCGTCGGCTTTGTCGTGATCTCCATCGGCGTCATGGTGATGGTCAGGGCGCAGACCAAGAACGCGAGTCGGCGCACGCAGTACCGCCAGCGCGACCGGTACGTCGAGTACCTCGCCGACATCCGGCACCAGGCGCAGGAGTCGGCGACGGCCCAGCGGGCGGTCAGCGCCTTCGTGTACCCCGGCCCCCAGCGGCTGTGGGCGATCGCCACCACCGGACCGCGGCGGGTGTGGGAACGCCGGCCGGCCGACGCGGACTTCCTGAAGCTGCGGCTGGGGATCGGCCACGGCATGCCAGCGATGCGGATCGCCCTGGGCCGGCACAGCGACCCCATGACGGAGCACGACGCTGAGGCGCACCGGCGCGCCGAGAAGCTCACCCGGGACTTCGAGACCGTCAGTCTCCAGCCGGCCTGGGTCGATCTGGCGAACACCGGCGTCCTCAGCCTGCTCGGCCCCGAGGAGCGCACCGCCGAGCTCGCCGGATCCCTGCTGATGCAGTTGTCCGTGCTGCACGCCCCGGACGACGTCCGGGTCGCCGCCCTCACCTCGGGTGAGGACGGGGAGTACTCCTGGGCCTGGGTGAAGTGGCTGCCGCACGCCCGCCAGCCCGGTCGGGTGGGCCTCGTGCCCATGGTGGCGGAGAGCATGGATGGTATCGCCGACCTCCTGCAGTCGCAGGTCGACCGGATCCGCGAGGAACGCGCGGAGCGTGCCGCCTCCTTGGGCATGCGGCGGGAGGGCGGGGCGTCCCGCCACCTGGTGGTGGTCCTGGACGCGTTCCGGCCGGGAGCGGATTGGGCGCGTTCGCCGCTGGTGACCGATCTGCTGGCCGAGGCCGGCCCGGAGAGCGGCCTCCACGTCGTCTGCCTGGTCACCAAGGAGAGCGAGGAGCCCAGCCGGGTCGACGCGCGCGCCCGGGTGGACGCCGACGGCAACCTCAGCTTGGAGACCCGTCACCCCGGCCTGGTCCAGGTGGTCCAGGACGCTGTCGCCGACGCCTGTCCGCCGCAGCTCGGCGAGCAGGTGGCCAGGGCGCTTGCCCCGCTGAAGCTGACCGGCGAGCAGGAGCAGGTGCTCGCCCGCACCATCGCGCTGCCCGAGATGCTGGGCGTGACCGACCTCGGCGCGTTCGATCCCACCGACCTGTGGCGGGAGCCGGACGATGAGGCGCTGCTGCGGTTGCCGATCGGATTCACCGGCGATGGCGCGCCGCTGGTACTGGACCTGAAGGAATCCGCGATGGGCGGAATCGGCCCGCACGGCCTGGTGGTCGGCGCGACCGGTTCGGGCAAGAGCGAACTGCTGCGCACCCTCGTCACGGGGCTGACCATGACCCACGCCCCGGAGCACCTGGGCTTCGTCCTCATCGACTTCAAGGGCGGTGCCACCTTCGCTGGAGTGACCGAACTGCCCCACGTGGCTGGCCTGATCACCAACCTCGCCGACGACCTGGCGATGGTGGACCGGGTCCGCACGGCCCTACAGGGCGAGCAGCAGCGGCGGCAGCGGATGCTGCGCGAGGCCGGCAACGTGGACTCGGTCCGCGAGTACCAGATTCTGCAGGCGGCCGGCGGCACCGACGAGGACGGCAGGCCCTTGGAGCCGATGCCGTATCTGATGATCGTCGTTGACGAGTTCGGTGAACTCCTGGCCCAGAGATCCGACTTCATCGACCTCTTCGTCCAGATCGGACGGGTCGGCCGAAGCCTGGGCATGCATCTGCTGCTGGCAACGCAGCGGCTGGACGAGGGCCGTCTGCGCGGCCTGGAGTCGCACCTGTCGTACCGGATCTGCCTGCGCACCTTCAGCGCCCAAGAGAGCCGTGCCGTCATCGGGACGCCCGACGCCTACCGGCTCCCCTCGATCCCGGGCTCTGCTTACCTCAAGGTCGACGAGTCCGTCTACGAACGCTTCCGCGTCGCCCACATCTCCGGCGCATACGACGAGGACAACCGGCAAGAGCCGGTCGCCGGCCCACCACCGGTGCCTGTGCCGTTCGGTGTGCGCACCGCCGAGGACGCCGGGACCGAGGAGGCCGACGAGAGCGAGCCGTCCGTGACACTCTCCCGTCCGCTGCCCGGCCAGCGCACCGAGATGCAGGTGGCCGTGGAGCGGGTGCGGGCCCACGGCACCCCCGTCCATCAGGTATGGCTGCCACCACTGCCCACAGCCATCGAACTCGACTCGATGCTGGCCCCCCTCACCACCGACGACCAGCGCGGGTACCACTCCCGTCTGTGGCCGCAGGGCGGCAACCTCGCGTTCCCGGTCGGCGTCGTCGACCTGCCCAGCCGCCAGGAACAACGCGCCCTCCTCCTGGACATCTCAGGCCAGCAGGGCCACCTGATCCTGGTGGGCGCACCGCAGTCCGGCAAGAGCACCCTGCTGCGCTCCCTCATGACCAGCGCCATGCTCACCCACACCCCCGACGAGATCCAGTTCCTCGGCATCGACTTCGGCGGCGGCAGCCTCGTCGGCTTGGAACGGGCGCCGCACGTGTCCGGCGTCACCACCCGGCACGACGAGGCGCGCACCCGGCGCGCCCTGTCCGTCGTCCGGCAACTGATCGACGACCGAGAGCGGCTCTTCCAGGAGCTGCGGATCGACTCCGCCGCGGACTTCCGCCGGCTCCGCGACGAGAAGGCGCTGCCCGCCGGGGTCAACGCCGCCGACATCGTCCTCGTCATCGACAACTGGGCCGCGCTGCGGGCGGCCATGGAGGAGGCCGAACAGGTTGTGCCCGACATCGCGGTGCGTGGCCTCGGCGTCGGCGTCCACCTGGTGCTCACCGCGAACCGCTGGGCCGAGCTGCGGGCAAACCTCCGCGACACCATCACCGGCCGTCTGGAGCTTCGCTTGGCCGAGCCCGCCGAGTCGGAGATCTCACGGCCGCTGGCCAGGCAACTGCGCGCGTTCGTACCCGGTCGCGGTCTGGTGGCTCCGGGCAGCGTCTTCCACGCCGCTCTGCCGCGCCTGGACGGCACATCGTCCACCGACAACCTGACCAAGGCCCAGGAGGCCGTGGTGGACGAGCTGGTCGCGGGCTGGAAGGGCGCCGTCGCCCCGCCGCTGCGCGTGCTCGCCGAAGTGGTCACCCCCCAGGAGCTGGAGCAGGCCTGTGCGGCCCTCCCCGGCGGGGCGGCCTCGCTGCCCGAGGGCGCCGTGCCCATCGGCATCAGGGACTTCGACTTGACTCCGGCGACCCTCGACCTGGACGCCGACGGGCCGCACTTCCTGGTGTACGGCGATCCGGGTTCTGGCAAGACCTCGTTCCTGCGGTCATGGATGCGCGCCATGGCCGCCCGCCGGTCGGCCTGGGACCTGCGCTTCATCGTCGTCGACTACCGGCGCGGACTGCTGGGCGCGGTGCCCGGGGACTACGTCGGCGCGGCGGCCGGGGACGCGGACTCCGCCGCCGTCTACATGGAACAGGTCGTGGACAAACTCAAGGAGCGGATGCCGCCCCCGGACATCACTCCGCACGAGCTGAAGCAGCGTGACTGGTGGGACGGCCCCGAGCTGTACCTGGTCGTGGACGACTACGACCTGGTGGCCGGGGGCGGAACGACCGGACGCGGGCCCCTGGCGGCGGTGGGGGACTACCTCACCCACGCCGCCGAGATCGGCTTCCATGTGGTGCTCGCGCGCAGAAACGGCGGGATGAGCCGCTCGCTCGCTGACCCGGTGGCCAGCCGGATCCGCGAACTGGGTTCCGGCGGACTGCTCCTGTCCGGCGACCCCCGTGAGGGCGCGGTGCTGGCGGACCAGCGCGCGCGGCGCCTGCCCCCTGGCCGCGGCGTTCTCGTCTCCCGCCGCAGCGGCGGCTCCCTCGTCCAGACCGTCCACGACCCCGGGGACGGATAGGGGCACCACACCACCCCCTCCGAGATCCGTCCCCTCTCTCCTCCCGTATGACGCCCACCCGATGACCTGTGGGCGGCCGCCACCTGCAGCCCACTCTGTGAGGACACGCATCCCATGGCCGCATTCGACGACTCGCAAATACGGGCTCTGGGCAACCAGTGGATCGAAGCCGGTCGGAGCCTCCTCGACGGGCTGCGGACCATGCACGGGAGCATGCAGTCCATGGCCGCCGAATGGACCGGCAAGGCCGGCCGCGCCGCACAGGTGGTCTGGAACGGCAACGGCAAGCACAACATCTTCGAAGCCGTCTGGGAGGCGGGCACCGCCGTTGAGGCGATCGGCGAAGCGATCCTGAGCTATGCCGACGAGCTGCAGAAGACGGTCCAGGAAATCAACCGTGCCCACCTGATCGAGGGCCTCGCCGCGATTTTCGGCACGATCCTCGGTTTCCTCACGTTCCCCATCGGAGGTCTGCTGGGGCGGTTCGCCGGGTTCATCGGTGAGCTGACGTCGAGCATCCTGAGCACCATCTCCAGGGTCGGCGCCGCTGCCGCAGCGCTCGGCCGCGCGGCCACCTTCGCCGCCGATGCCTTCATCAACGGGGCAATCCAGCTTGTCAACGACGTGATCTCCCAGGTGCTGGCAAAGGCAGCCGCCCATGAGCCGATCGACGTCCACCTTGACAACCTTGAGTCCATAAGCGTCCTCTTGGCCTCATGGCTGGGTGCGACCTTCGGCTTCCAGCACCCCCAGGTCGGCACAAGCGGAGAGGTGCCGCATGTCGGAACCCCGCGCCCTTCGTCAGTGCCATCGGTGGAAGGGGCCGTCCCGCACGTTCCGCCAACCACCGCCCACGTCGAAATACCGCGCCCCGGGACCCCGGGCTTCCCCTCCGTGGGCTCGCTCGACCCTTCTGTGATCACAACAAGCCATACGCCGATACCTGTGAGGAGCCTCTCGGACTCGGTGATCGAAGTACCGCGCTCCGCTGCCGGTGCCCAGGGTTTTCATACGGGCTCATCGGCGCCGAGGGCCGTTGCTCCCGAAGACAGTGGCGCCATCGCGACACCTGCCGCGGCACGACCCGGCACGCCGCTTCCGGGCGGGACCGGGCGCGATGTGCCCGTACCCGGGACCACTGGCAGGGGGCCACTGGAGAACGGGACCCCATCTGCTCCCAAGGACCCCGTCAAGGGCGATGCCACGTCCGGGATCCCGAGTGCTCCCGGCTCCGCGTTCCTCGAGCCGCGGCCAGGCACTCCCAGCGGTGTCAAGACTTCCCCGCCTTCGCACGACATCGACACGGGGAGCCTGCGGACCCCGGCCGACAGCCCCGCCGTACGGGATGGACTCCCGCCGACCGCGACCACCGGCATGCATGCTGGCAGTGGGGTCGACCGTGGGGTCTCCCCAGGCGGAGGCACCGGCAACGGCCGAGGCACGGTCACGTCTGCACACGGCTTCGAAAGCCTGCAGGAGCGCGCGGCGAACGCGGGCGCCGCGGGCAGTGGCAACGGCCTGGCTGCGGTAGCCGGGCACGGTGGCGCTGATGCCGCACCTGGCGCCCCGATGCGGTCTGGTGGCCCGGAGACCGCCGGTGCCGCCCGTCCGTCGGACATGACCAGCAGTGTGCGGAGCCAGGCGGAGGCGGCCTCCCCCTCGACGCCGCCCGCGGGAGGACGCCCCGCGCCCGGCGACCGGCGCCTTGAGGTGGCTGCTGGGCGCGGGCACGCGGAGCCGGGTGGCACGGGTGTGCGCACGAAGCCGTCGGGAGTGGAACCCGAGGGCACCGGACGTGCTCCGGGCTCCCTCGCGTCGCCGGCGTCCGGCTCGCCTGCCGGCAAGCCCCACGACATCGGTTCCGATACGGCGACGCCCCGTGGAGGCGGGGTCACCGTCGAGACCCAGGGCTCGCGCCAGGTCCACGGCGGGGGCACGGACGACGTGTCCGGCCACGGTGCCACAGAGGGCGAGAGTGGCATCCCCGGCCCCAGCCCGGACCGGTCGACGCCCAGGACTGTGCGTCCGGTTGCATCGTCCGCGTCCCTCGATGAAGGAAGAGGAGGGTACACACCGCCCAAAATGAAGTTTCCCGGAAGGGATGATGAGCCGCAGGCGGTCCTCGACGCGCCGTCCCGCGGTGTCACGGCCGGCCCCGGGAAGCCGGCCGTGACACCGCGCACTGGCGATGTCCGCGAGGACGTTCCCTCGGCCTCACCGGCCTCACACGCCGGCGGCGGTAGGGAAATCGTCTCGTCGGACTCGGCGGCTGCCCGCGGCAGCGTGGTGGGTGATGACGCTGCCTTGGTCAAGGGACTGTCGGAGAGCGCTGACGTAGAGGCCGCTCGGGTTGCGACGGACAGTGGCACAGGCGGTGTCGGTGGTGACCGGCGCCTTGAGGTGGGTTCCGGCGACGGGCATGTGTCGCCGGGTGGCACGGGTGTGCGCTCCAAGACGCCAAGGGTGGAGGAATCGGCGGACACCGGGCCCGCTCCGGAAGCTTTCGGGTCGCCTGCGGCCGAGCACCACGACATCGGTTCCGGTGCTGCTGCGCCTCGTGGCGGCGAGGACAGCGTCGGGGCCCAGGACCCGCTCCAGGGTGGTGCCCCGGAGCACACGGCCGACCACGGCGCTGCCGATGACGCAAGCGGCACTCCCGGTCACGACCTGGTGCCCGACCACGGGCTTGTCGACGCAGCCACGCTGCGACAGGAATGGGACGCCTTCAAGGAGGGGCATGATGCGCGGACCGGGGCGGTAGTCGAGGCGGAAGCACGGACAGACGGCGCGCCCCTCGACGAGGCTTGGAACCTGGGGCGGGACAAGTGGGCCCAGTACAATAAGACAGAGCCGCTTTCCGAGCGCGAGATCGCCGGCGCCCGATTGAACTGGCGCCGTGACATCTCTGAGGCGATCCAGGCAGAGGTAGACCGCTCGGCGTACGTCTCCGGCGAGGCCCTTGACCACATTCTCGATCATGCGGGGCAGAACGCATACAAGCACTACATCCAGGTCGTCGAGCTCCGGCGCTTTGTCACCGAGTTGAGGAACGTGGTCGGTGAGGCACGCGGCTCCCTCCACGGCGAAGACCTACCGTCATTGGGCGACTTGGCACAGCCTCGCGTCTATGACCATGAACTCAATATGTTCGTGAGGGACGATGCCCGTCTGGAGGTCGGAGGCAATAAGACCGGCGAAAAGCCTGACGTCTTCCGCAACAAGGAAGAAGATTTCAACCCCATTGAGCAGTGGGCCTACGAAAAAATGGCCGAGTTCGAAGGGGCCTTTGCGTCGTACCGTAACTCGGAGGACACCGGGGGCGCGCTACCTCGGTGGGTGAGGGATCGGCTCGACGGCCTGCTGGAGGGCGCGGGGCAGGACCTCGAACGGTTGGCGGTGCGGGAACGCGACGTCCAGGTGGCCATGGAGGAGCACTTCGCAGCCATAAGGTCCGACAACCCCGAAATGGTTGCAGGAGCGGTTCTGGATCGGGTGGAGTGGGCTCTTCGGTCCGACCTGCGGGCTCTGCATGAGGAGGTGTACCCGGCCGGCGTCAACGCGGCATCGCTCGCACGGTGGAGGCAGGAGACAGCCCAGGTCTTCGAGGAAGTCCCGGGCCGCATCGAGCGGGAGGATTACATATTCTTCCGGCTGAAGGAGGAGAGGGAGTACGCCGATTCCTACCTGAAGAACGAGGATTTCGTTGGCGATGACGGGCCGCAGCGCGTTCTCGGAGAATATATCGACAAGGTTCGGAAGCTTGCTGACTGGCACTTCACCAACCGACTGGACGATATCCGCGATCTCGGCGGCCCTGCGATGGAGTGGACCTCCGTACGTGACGATCTGCGCTCCGGCCTTGGCCAGGCGGCCGACCACGAGGGCAACCTGCAGGTCAAGGCTGTCCAGTTGGCACGGGACTTCCACGGAATTGTGGGGCACCCCGAAGATCTCGAGGCGTTTTCATTCCACCTCGCGGACAGCACCCGCATCCGAGCGGGCGACCGTTACCTGGCAGAAGGGGTGAAGAAGTACGACGAGCTGTACGCGCCTTGGCACGACGCAGAGCGCTGGCTCGCATTCGAGAAGCACCATGCGGACCGGTTCGGGACCGAGCTCGGCAATCTCCAGGCCCCCCGCCCCGAGCCCATGAGCCGGCCCGGCAACCCCTCCGGCTCCGCCGGAGATGGCCCTTCCCTTCCCCCGTCCCTTGAGGGGCGGCCCGAAGAGCCCAAGAGCGCCATCCCCGCCGCCTCGACGGATCACGACGCGCAGGTACAGGTGCAGGCGGTTATGGAGCGTGGCGTGTCTGACGTCCGCGACCTGACGGCTCACGCGCCCAGGGCAACGTCCGGCACGTCCCGTGTCGAGGCTGGGGTTCGTGATTGGTTGAGGGAGCGGGGGTCTGCTGTTTCCGATGAGCAGGTCTCTCGTGTTCTGGGGGAGTTTGCCGGGGATCA
>NZ_JBEOWS010000006.1:53374-76264 GCF_040296125.1 Streptomyces sp. NPDC002265
GATCTGGTGCGGGAGCACGCCGCTTTCGGGCAGCTGCCGGTGGAGGCCCGCGCGCAGGCTGTGGCGGATCGGATCGGTCAGGAGCGGGCTGCGTTCTTCGAGGTCAACAAGTCGCGTGGGGTCAAGGACTTCGTCGGCAGCGACCGGTTGCGGTGGGTCTATAAGGACCGGGCGCATGCGGGCCAAGGCGCTGACTTCTGGCAGCAGACCACCGAGGAACGCACCCGCGTGGTGACTGAGCAGTTCCCGCTGGCTGAGCACGACTTTGCCGGCGAGGTCAGCGACTACGTGCGGGAGCGCACCGGCTTCGTCTTCACCGAGGCTGAGATCAGCAAGCAGATCGCGAAAGAGAAGCCGAAGTTCACGCAGTTGTCGGAGCAGGTGCAGGCCCGGCTGGTCGCCGACGCCTTGGCCCGCCCCGTGGAGGACCTGAACCGCGCCACCAACAAGGTGCTGCGAGATGCGGGGAGGAATCCCGCTGACAGCTTCGAGGTGTACAGGGCCTGGATTGCTCTGGATCGGGAGGGCGAGGCCGTATCCCTGGAGCTGCGCGATGAGCCGGCCTGGGTGGAGCAGGCGCTGGCCGTGGCCAGGCGGGTACTGGAACACAGGGCCCGTGTCCCCGCGACGCCCACGCGGGCCAACGACACCAGGCCCCTCTCCCCCGACCACGACACCGCGGAGTCGGATGCCGGCATAGCCGCTGACCTCGCGGAGCACTCCGAGCCCCCGTTGCGGCAGATGCCGGAGTCGGAGGTTCCGCGGGAGCTGCGGCTGCAGGCCGAGCTTCCAGGTGAGGTCAACATGCACCTGGTGCTGCAGCTGGGCAAGGAGGCCGCCACGGCAGCGCGGGTCATCGAGGCATACCACGATCTGAGTGCCGCGCGAGAAGATTTTGCCCAGCAAGCCTGGGCGTCGCAGGTCCAGGCCGTGGCGCGGTACATCGCCGGGCTTGAACCGGTCGCGGAGGTACTGGCCGGGATCGTCCTCAGGAGGCTCCAGGAGAGCGGGGCGTACGCCGCTTCCGATACCGAGATCGCCGATGCCCAAAAGGAGCTCGTGAAGGAACAGGCCGACTTTGTGCGTCTGCCCCTGCGCGCGCAGGCGAACGCGGTGGCCGAGCGGGTGGTGGAAGAGAGATCTTTGGTCCGGGCTATCCGGCAGGGTGGCTTGGGCGATGCCGAGGTCGCCGAGGTACGGGGGGCTTATGGCGAGCTGAGGCGGGATCTCGGAGCGGGCTTCGAGGAGGCGAGCCTCCAGCGCCGGGCCGACGAGGTGGCCAAGCGGATACTGGAGGACCGGGGCCTGGACCGTGTGGTCGAGATGTTGCGTGACGAGGTCCACCACGAGGTCCGCGAGGCGGAGGAAGCAGCTCGGCGGACGGTCGACGAGGTCCATTACGGCTTGGTGCGGGAACATGGGGACGCCTTCCTCCGGATGCCGTTGGAGGCGCGGGGTCAGGCTGTGGCCGACCGAGTGGCCGAGGAACGGGCCCTGCTGCGCCAGGTCAACGAGCTGCGGGGCGCGAGCGCGTACGTCACCGGTGCCCAGGTGCGGTGGGCCTACGAGGACCTTGCGCCCGAGGACCGCGCTGCCTTTTCGCGGTTGACGCTGGAGGAACGGGCCCGTGTCGTGGCTGAGCAGGTCCCGTCGGGCCAGCTTGGTCTTGCCGACGAGATCCGCGAACGGCTGAGGCGGCGTACGGAGTTCGTCTTCTCCGAGGATCAGATCGGGCGTGCCCACCAGCAGCTTGTGAACGAGGGGGCAGGGTACGCGCGGCTGTCGGAGCAGGCGAAGGCCCGGCTGGTCGCCGAAACCCTGGCACGTCCGGTGGAGGAGCTGGCACACGCCGTCAACGCCCTGCTGCGACGGGATGAGAAGGAACCTGCCGGGAGCGCTGAGCTGTCCGCGGTCCACAGGGACCTGGAGCAGGAGACCCGCGGCGGCTACTTGGAGTTGCCGGTCGCAATTCAGGCCCTCCTCGTCATGGTCCGGCTGGAGGAGACACGGGGCCGGGATTCCGCCGTCCCCGAGCGTACGGGGGGCTCGTCGGCCGACGGTGCCCAGGCTCTGCGGCGTCCGTCTGCTGTCGGTGGCGATGCCGCCGACGCCGCGGTTCCTCCCGCGGCGCAGGAGTTCCCCGAATCCGAAGCCGCCCCCGGGCGTATGCGCCCGTATCAGGGGGCGGAGTCCTCGCGGAACCTGACACCGGCGTCCCCGGTTTCCGATGCCTTCGTTGCGGAGGTCAACGGGCACCTGGCGGGCCTCGACAAGCCGATCGCCACGCCTGGGGTGATACGGGACGCATATGACGCACTGGTCGCGTCGAGTGGTCCCGGCTTCGGCCGACAGGATCCCAGGGCCAGGGCCAGGGACGTGGCCTGGCACATCGCCGGTCGCAAGAGGCCTGCTGTACGCGGTGGCGCCTTGGAGCTGTGGGAGACCGAAGGCCCCTCGCTCCGTAAGACTCAGCGGCCGGTGCCCGCTGGCGCTGGTGAGGCGTCGGGCTCTGGTGTTCCGCCTGTCGTACGAGGAACTCGGGATTACGTGCCGATCGGGACGCAGCTCGACCAGCGGCGGCCGCCCAGGCTCGATCCCGGGATGCCCCCGCCGCCGTTGCCGGGGAACCTCCGGCCGGTGAGGTTCGCCGAGGGCTGGATGCCCCCCTACATGAGCGGACGTGTGGCTGATCTGCTTCCCGAGCTGCCGCCGGAGGTGCTACGGGAATCGATCTCGTTCGGGCACAGCGATCGGACGCTGCGCGGTGTCGACCTGGCGCTGCAGCACATCGCTGACCGGTTGCGTCAGCACCCGGGCATCGAGCCGGCGGCACTTGAGACGCCTGACGGCGGTGGTCTGCTCCAGAAGATCGGCGGCGCTTTGCGGGGCGATCCGCAAGCGCTCTTCACTGACGGGGTGCGGTTCGACTACCGGACCGCCGACGGGGAGAAGCGGCAGCTGCTGCTCAGACTGCAGGTGTACGGGAACTGGCGGAAATACCGATTCGGCCTGGGGAGCCTGGAGAAGGTCGACAGTATGCGGCAGCTGGCCAGCACCAGCGGCCGGACGGTGACGAACGCGACTTCCTCGGGGATCGCGCCTTCGCTGCCTCTGGGGCTCATCAGCGCCGCGGTCATGTGGCACGCCCGGATCTCCACCATGGTCAAGCTTGGCAAGCGGACCGGGTACGACCTGCAGAAGAGGAACGAGATCGAGGGGCAGATCGGTGCCCCGGACGGGGAACTGGTCCAGGATGACGTCGGGTACAAGGTGACCGTCCTCGACGGTTCGGGGCGCCCCGTGACCTTGGAGGGCAGGCCGATCGCCGAGGACGATGTGCGCCGGCAGCCCACGACGTTCGGCTTTGGCATCCACCACGGACTCCAGGTACGGCTCGACCGGTCCTTGACTTCGGCGGAGTCGCTGGATGAGGACAGCGCGCCCGCGACGCTGAGCCTGGAACAGTGGTTGCCTCGGATGGCGCGCACCGTGGGGTTCGGTCCCATGCGCCACGTTCAGGAGTGGGCTCTTGCTCACGCGGGAGGGGCGCAGGATTCCGTGGCCGCCGCGCAGATCCGCGACTTCTTCTCCACCGAGAACTTCCATCGGCTGAGTGACCTGTTGAACACAGGCCGCGTGTTGACAGAGGGCTTGTACGGCGGACGCAGGGGTACCGATCCGGCGGGGATGTTCTCGGTGCGCGTCGAGTCCGGCACCGCCGTACTCGTCAGTGTGGCGAAGAACGCGAGCATGGCCACCTCCGTCCACGCAAAGATGCCCAACGGGCGCACGATCACCAGCGGGTTCAGCGTCGGTCTTGGTGTCTCGGCTGGTCCTGGCTTCGATGGGCTCGGCCTTGGGGACGGCGCTATCAACATACGGGGCACGCTGGGGGTCAGCGGTTCCGGCCGCTTGGACCAGGAGACGGACGCCGGATGGGAGGTTGCCGGGTCGTCCAAGTACCGGGCGGAGACCAAGGACGTTGCGACGGCGCTGTATTTGGTGCCCAAGAAGGTCATCGTCACCACGCCGCCCCGCAGGACGCCGGAGCGGCCCGGCCCGGGGCTCGATGCGTTGGGTCGGACGGTACTGCTGAAGAGCCTGCCCAGGACTCCCGCCACCGAGGAGTTCTGGACGTGGTCGTTGGAGCAGATGACGGTTCCCGAGGCCCGTAACCGGGCTCTTCGTGGCGCCGAGACCGTGCCCAACTCGGGTCGTGAGGCGCCGCTGCCGCCGCTTTATCTCACCGAGAACGAACCGCCGATGCTCGGCATGAGCCGTGTGGAGGAGATCACCTTCCCCGGTGGCGCTTTCTCGCGTCAAGGCGCGAACCGGCACGCGGTGACCGTCCTCGACGAATTCCGCGACGCGTTGTTGAGGAGGGTTGCCGGGACCGTCCCGATTGCCTTGGACCACCAGCTCCACCCGCACCACCCACGATGGACCAGCACCGACGAGTACATGACCGGCCTGTACAACCGGCAGCAGGTGGACGACCAACTGCAGTACCACAGTGTTATGGCGAACCTGGGCACCATGTCGACCACCGGTGTCGAAATCGCGCTCGTCGGCCCCGGCAGGCTTCGGCGGACGGCGGTCTACTTGCGAGTGCGTGCCAGCCTTACCGGACGCCGTTACGAGGGCAGCCAGTCGAACCAGCGCAACAGCTACAGCACGCCGGTCTCCACGAGCGTGAGCGGTCAGCAAAGTGCCGCAGTCTCCGCCCAGGCCGGAGTCGAGGCAGTGCTGTCACTGCGTGACCCGGCTCCTGGCATGGGGGGCGGGCCGCTGCAGGCCGGCACGGTTTCTGCTGGTGTGCGCTTCGGTGTGAGTGCGGGGGTCGCCAACGGCCACGCCATAGCCGCCGCCGTCGAGAGGAAGTCCACCGGCAGCGGCGTGGATCTGTATCGCTATGACCTTGCCCTCAGCGCCGAAATGGGTGGTTACCGCGAGATCCGCCACATGGTGGGCCAGATATTTCCTTTCGCCCGGCTCCTCGTCTCCGAACTGCCGTCAACCACCCTGACCGGGCAACCGGACCCCCGCACAGCCCTTGATCCGCACACATCGGGTATTGGCGAGGTGCTCCTGAGCGTCCCCGTGGAGCACAGGCCCCTCGAGACCGTTACGTTCACGGAAAGCCTGCCGCGGGTGACGGCTATGTCCCCGCAGGATGCTCGTGCCCTGGCACTGGGCACGCTGCAACAGCAGAATCGATCGGCGTTTTCCGGATATCCCTTCCAGGCGATCGCCCTCAGGGGCGCCGGCGAACTGACCGCCGTCCTGCGCGAAGTGCTTCGCGAGGCTTCCGGTGGTTTTTGGAGGCTGACGAAGGATCCCGCGCCGGAGTTGACTTCGGCTCTGCGGTATTTCGAGGCCGCGACGCTGACCGGGAACTTCGATGAGACCTCCGCACCGAGCGGATTCCGGACGTGGATGCAGGTACCCGCGACGCCGCTGCCGTCCTGGAACGTGAAGTTCGCGCTCAAGACCTCCGTCGTCGGTCCGCCGACCGTCGTCACCCCGGCGACGAACATGGTGGTCAGCGCGGCCGTCGGCAGCTACGGCATGGCCGCCGGACGAACCAATGGGACACGCAGCGTCTTTACCGGCGGCCAGGTGACCTACTCGCGGTCTTACACCGCTGTCGGCCCTGTCGGAAACCACTCGCTGGTCGCCAGCCCGTATGTTCTCGACGACTCCCAGGCCAGGACTGTCCGGCGGGAGATCTACGAGGAAGTCAACCGCGTGGACAGCCGGCCGCACTTCCTGCTTGCCGCACCCCTGGAATACAGGCTCGCAGTGGATGCCACCAGCATCGGTCGATGGGCGCAGGGGGCACCCTTCGTTCCCAGATCCCTGTCCGGAGGGTCGGCCGGGCGCACGATGGTGGTCGAGAACGGCTGGTGGGGCCAGATTTCCGAGCCGGAGGCCTACAAGAACCGGGTGGTGGAAAACCATTTCGGTGATCTGCCGCGGTACACGAGAGAAAACTGGGTGCCCAACCCGTGGGCGGCAGAGTCCGCCGGGACCAGCTGGCCGGTCAACGCCCTCGACATGGCTGAGCCCCTGGCCGACTTCGAACGGCAGCTTGGGCGGCTCGGACTGACTGAAGAGCACCGGGCACAGCTGCGGGCGTTTGCGTCGGACCGCATGGTGCTCGCCATGGGCAAGGCGGCGAAGGCCACCGGTGTCTCGATGCCGGCGCGTATCGGCCGCTGGGGCTCGGAGTCCTTGGAGATGTGGGTCGGTGATCGAAAAGTACGACTGTGGATCCGGTTCCTCCCCGAGGACGCGACGGAAGGCGTAGCCGGGACGTTTGACGGCCTGGGCCACAGTGTGAGCCTGGTGACCTACCGTGAGGCGAAGGAGACCGTTCAGGGGACCCACAGTCGCTCCTCGGGCGCGACGATCGGCCTTGCGACTTCCGTGGTTGCGGCAACCGGGAGCGCCATCGCCGGAACGGCCGCATCAAGCTACTCCCATGCGGGTACATCGGTACAGTCGGCCGTCCGGACGATGACCACCGGTGGCGTTCGGGCACAGGTGCTGGCGACGACGCAGGCATACGGCGAATACACCACGCCGTTCCGGATCCGTCTCGAACTGGAGGTCGCCGGCGGCACGCCGGTCTCGGTCGTGAGGTCACGCCGCCTGACCGAGCACTTCCCGCTCAGCCTGATGTTGCCCGGTGCCCAGCCCTCGCGAGAAGACGTGCTGGCGCCGCCTCCGCTTCCCAAGTTCACCGGTCCCCGCCCGGCCGGCCATGCACTACAGGCGCTGCGGGACGGTACATGGAACCTGGTTCGGCTCCCCGGCGACGACATGCCCAAGCCGCTCGTCATGCCCGAGTCGGGTTTCGTCCCCCGCGGCATTTTGGGTTCCGAGGACCTGGATAAGGCCAACGCCCTGGCCGTGGGCATCGCCTACGACACGTCGTTGTCGCTACCGGCACACGGCCCCATTGACGACGCCCTGCTGGCTCGGGCGAAGGACACACCACTCACCCGGCCGGGCACGGGTGCGGCGCAGAGCCTGAAGGAGGCAACATCGAGCCTGGCCCTGATGGGGTATCTGCACAAGTCCCTGCAACCGGGCGGCCTTGAGACACCGCAGTTGAGCCATCGCGGCCTTGGCGGCGCAGACGGGCACCTCACCCTCTACTCCAGGCCGGACTTCTCCGGGGCCCTGCTGCTGGGGGTTGCGGACGGCGTGCAATTCGATGCGTTGAGGCAGGGCGTGAACGCCAACAGCTCGTCCTACGGCCGCAGCGGTGCGGCGGATCGCACGTTGGACGCCGGACCGGCTGTCACATCGGCGGCCGGGACGATCCAACTGGGCGGCCTACCTGGCGTTCAGGTGAGTGACTCCGTGGCCGCGAACCTGGCCCGTCAGGACCTGACCTCGGTGAGCGTGAACCCTGGCGAGAACAAGCGCGGGTTCTTCGTCGCCGTGCCCTGGCAGTGGCTGAGCGTCGGTCAGGTCTACAACCACCTCAAGGACAACCGTCCGGCGCGGTGGATCCGCAGCGCCTTCGGCAATGTGACGCGGGATCCTCAGATACTCGAAACAACGACCTGGGTGGTGGGGTTCGTCGAGGAAGGCCTCGCGCGCGAGTGGGGACTGATCACTGACGTCAACTTCCCTGCCGAGGTGTCCGAGGCGTGGGACGCCGTCGGCCAGGCGGACAAGGCGTGGACCGACGCCGACAAGGCGTACATGGGCCTTCTGCGCGCGGCGGAGAGTGCGAACCTGCACGCCGAGCTGTCCCGTCACGCAGCCCGTGTGGCCGAGTTCACCGTCACCGCGGAGCGGGAGGCAGCAGCTGTCGATCAAGCTCGCGCTGATCTGCGCGATGCCGAGCCCGCCCATGACGGATGGGAAGCGGAGCAGCGCCGCCTGCTTGAGGAGGCACAGGCGAGGCTGGCAGCCGCGAACGGTGCACTCACCGAAGCGAGCCGTGAGCGGGACGCCGTACAGGCACGTCTTGAGGAGACTTCTGGTCAGCTGCAGGACCTAAAGGAACGGGCCGAAAGCCTGGCCGCACAGCTGGCCGAAGTGCGCAGGGGCGCCGACCGGCTCACCCGCTGGTACCAAGTGCGCCCCACAGGTGTCGAGAAGCCGGGGCCAGTGACTTTCGCGGCGCCGGAAGCCCCGAAGGCCGAGGTGAAGACCGAGGCGGAGGCCCCGAAGAGCAAGGGCAAGCAGCCGGCATCGTCGGGCGTGTGGCAGCCTGCCGAGGACGCCGCGGTGCACCCGGCGTACTCCACCGCGCCGTGGCAGCCGCAGAGCGCGGCCGAAGGTGGCGAGTGGGCCTTCGACACGGCCACTGACCATCGCATCCTCGACGTGACGTTCCCCGACACCACCCGCCATGTGTTCGACCTGCACCAGCCCGCAGTCGAGGGGAATGGCTTCTACGCCGCTGTCTGGCAGGCCGGTGGCTTCCCGGGCGACCCCGGTGAACTGGCGACAAAGGTCGCCAGGAGATCGCAGCTGCCGAGCGGCCTGCGGATCGATCCGGGTGCGGTCTTCCGCGTTGGCGACCTGGAGGAAGAGATCCCTGCCCTGTTCAGCGCGGACCCGGAACTGCGCGAGCAGATCACCCGCGCCGGAGGACGGCTGCCGGAAGCGCTGCTCGCCCGGCTCGCAGACGAGCCGAACCTGCGGGAGGCCGTTCTCCGGCTGACCCTTGACAGGGCTCACCGATGGGACGACAGGACAGCCGAGGCGGCAGCCTCACTGACCGCACGAAGCCTTGGCAGCGAGCACCGCAGGAGCCTGATCGTCGTCCAGGAAGACGGTTCTTACCAGCTCTTCCGCAACGACGAATCCGACCCGCACCCGGTGATCGTCTACCGGCAGGCGGATGCCTATCTGGCTGCGGTCCCGCGGCTCAGCGACACAGTGCCGTACGACCCGGTCGCGTCCGCGGTGGAAGCTCAGCGGAAGACGATGATCCAGAGGGGTAAGCGGCCCGAGACGGAGTCCGAGGCCTATCTGTACGCAGCCGTGGCTGAGGCCGTGTATACGCAGCCGTCGCTGCGCGGACTCGATCCCCATGACGTGATCAGGGCTTTTGGGATCTGGCAGGAGACGACGGCACCGCGCATAGGGACGGACGCGGGGGTACAAGCGCTGCGTAATCAGCAGTCGAGTGATCTGGCCCGTATCACCCGGGTGCTCCTTGCTGAAGGTGAGGCGCAGGCCAGGGCTGAGGCGTCACGACTGGCCTCCCAACGCGACTTCGCAGCCGCCCGAGTACACGACAACCCCGTGTGGTTCCGGCTGGAGGACTTCACGCCGACCTCGCGGCAGGGCATATGGCTGTTCGCCGTCGACGACGACGGCAAGATCAGCATCGGGCGTGAGCAGGATGTGCCCGCAACGGCCGATGATGACCTCGACGGCCTGTGGCACAGGATGCGGCAGGTCGACGAAAACGCGACGCTGGAACAGCTGAAGGCCGCGATCGACGAGCAGGGACCCGCGACCGGCGCGGCCAAAGTGCGCGGAGCCGGTACAACCGCCGTTCCTCCCGCGCGCGTCAGTGGCGAACTTTCGTACAACCACGGTGCGCAGCAGTGGGAACTCACCGGCCAGCCTGGGCGCTACCTGGGCAACACGATCCGGACCAGTGCCGAACCCGACCAGGTGCGGCAGTGGCTCTCGGAGGCCGCCTTGCGAATCGGCGAGCAGGTCGGCGAACCGATCACGCCGGTGATGTCCACCCTCGAGGAGACGCCGAACACCGTCTCGGCCGTGGGCACCACCGGGCGAGACGAGGAGGGTGGCGCACCGGCGGTGATGCCCACGAGGCGGGGGCTCGGGTATCGCAAGCGTCTCGCGCTCGCCACGACCGTGTGGCCAGGTCCGGTCGACCAGGGGGTGGAGAACCTGCAAAGCAGGCTGCTGGCCGCCGGCACGGGCGCCCGTTCACTCGTGATACTGCCGGACAAGAAGATGTGGGCGCTGAATTCCGGCGGTACGGTCAAGTGGTACGAGCCCACGGCACTGGGGCAGGTGCAGGCCCCGCAGACCGCGTCGGGGGTGGTGATGTCCATCGACCTGGACCCGCAATCCAGGGTGATCAACGCGGACCCGCAGCTGCTCGCCGAAGCGGGAGCGGACAGGTTCTGCGGCCTCACCTTCGGCGCACCGCTCGGGCACGTCGGGTGACGGCTGCTCCACAGGAAGGCGCCGGGGCCGCGGAGACGGTGAGGAACCGTACCGCGGCCCCGGCGCCCGGGAGCTTGTGTCAGCCGGATATGTCCCGAAGCTCAGAGCGGAGGGAGTCCAGCACGGGGGCGAGTCGTTGCTCATGGCGGTCCATCAGGGTCTGATGGGCATTCTGGACAGCGGACACGATCATGTCGGCCAAGCCCCGGACATTGCCCGGATCGGCCACGACCGGCGAGATGACCAGCCCTTCCAGAGCGCCCCGGCCGTCCACCGTCGCCTTCACCGCGCCGCCGCCGGCAGTCCCCTGTACGGTCACCGCGCTCATCTCCTGCCTGGCCTGGACGAGATCCTGCTGGAGTTGCCGGGCGTTGTCCACAAACCTCTTGATGCCAAGAGTGTCGTCGAGATTCATGTGCCTGTTCCGATCCGGTGGGTTCCGTGAGACGGAGAGAGGTCGTTGACGGGGCCGGGTACAGCCCGGCAGGAGAGGCCGGGGGCAGCCCGGAAGGGAGCGCCGACGTCGGCTGACGCTCCCCACCCGTCGGGTGGCGTCTAGCGCTTGCTCCACTTTTGGTTGTCGGTGCCGAAGCACGTCCACAGTTGGAGCTTGGTGCCGTTGGCGGTGCCGTTGTCGACGACATCGACGCACTTGCCGATCGTGGTGTTCACCAGGTCGTGCGCGTCGTTCAGGTTGAACCGCTGGGCCCAGCTGCCGTTGCACGTGGCGAGTTGTATGGCTGCGCCGTCGTTCTGGGAGGCCCCGGCGATGCTCACGCACAGGCCGAACATGCGCGCGGTGCCGTCGGAACGGAAGTCGATCTTCTCCCACGAACCGCCGACGCAGTCCCAGATCTCCAGGCGGGTCCCGCTCGTGGCCTTGCCATTGGCAGCCCCAGTGGCCGCTACACAGCGGCCGCTGGCGTGGCTGAAGACGGCGACACCCGGGTACGTTGCGACCCGCGTGCTCGGTGTCGAGCCGGTCGTCTGCACGCGCCTGGCTGCGCTGTCGGATCCGGCGGCAGCGTTCGTGCCGTTGGCGGGCGTGCTCTGCGTGGCCGTGGCCTCGTTGTTGCCGTTGCTCTTGACTCCACTGTCGCCGGCCTGCTGACCGCCTCCGTTTGCCGGAGAGCCGGCACCGTCTTTGGCACCGTACGGCCGGGCCGAAGCGGACGGGGAGCCGTGAGGACCGCCGGGCTGTGGCGAGCTGTGCGTGCCCGGCGAGACTGCGCTGGACGCGGCGGCCTTGCCCTTGTCGTCGGAGCCGGAAGGAAACTTCGTGACGGCGAACACGATGAGCAGGATGCACGCGGTGAGCGCGGTCGCGCCGGCGGCCCACGCCCACGGACGAACGCCTCGGTTTCCGTTTTCGCGGGCTTGTGTCGTGCGCCGGATGAACGCGTCAGCGAAGCGCGACGACGCTCCGTCCAGCAGTGGCGGGTCCTGCGGCTTGGGTTGGGGCGGCACTTCGTCTCCTGTGAACTGGTAAACCACGGACAGGCAGGAAGCGCGAATGGGCGCTTCCTTGGGTAGAGGATGCACACAAAGCAACAGGCATCTTATAAGTAGTAAGACGCTCACGATGAGGTGCCCGGATCAATTCGGAAATCGACGACACGCACCGAACGACCATGCCTGTCGTTCGAGCGATGGGTTTCCCAGTGGCGTTGACGAAACCCACGCCGGTCTCGAAGCCGAAGCCCATCACCGCGGCCGACCGACGCCGAACTGCCGACACCGGCTTGGATGTTGGCTGTGCGCGGCTTCGCTTCCGCTCCTCGAGCGCATACGCAACTGGTGTGTCCACGCAAGACATGGCACGGTGATGCTGCCCTAAATGGCACCCGAATTGCTCGATGGGGCTTACATTCGGCCTCTCGACCCGGGGCCGCTTGTCCGGCACCGTATTGTGTCGCGATTCGGGCGAACCGTCGTGCAATATCGATGGTGCAGGACGCCATCAGTGCCACCTTGCAACGAGGCCGTGAGATTTCGCAGACCTCGGGTGGGCAAGTCTCGAGCAGTGAGGATGCAGTGATATGGCCGAGCTTTCCACAGTCTGTTTCGAGGTGGCGCCCGATGTCGCGCGAGAGGTGACACCGTTGCCTCATCCGCTCGAGCGGCTGGCAGTCCTGGCCGCGTACTTCGACGAGCAGCCACACCTTGAACAGGCACAGCGGACCCCCGGCGCGCCGCTCTCCGAAGCCGTGCCGTCGCAGGCAGGCTCCGCGGTGGACGATCCTGTGGCGAACGATGACCCGCGGGAGGCGCCGCACGACGCGGAACTGCTCCACGCTGTGAACCTGCGGCTGCAGGCACTCGGGCAGAAGGCCGTAGACCAGGCCGCGGTCGATGAGGCGTCCCGGGCGCTGGCGGAGGAGCGGGGCCCCGCCTTCACCGAGTCGGCGACGGATGCTCAGGCCGATCTGTTGGCGATCAGGTTGCTGGGTCCTGAGCCGGACCGGCTCCGGACGGGCATGCCCCACGCGGACTTCGACGCCGGCGCGCCCATCGCTTCGGCAGCGGGCGGGCGCCACGCACTCGATGGCATACGGACGCAGGAGCAAGGCCGCATCGGCGAAGACGACCGGCGCGCCCACTCGGCTGCGGAGTCCGACAACCCGGTTGTCCACCCCCCACGGAACACTCAGGGCCACGTGCCCCCTGGTGAGGACGCGGCCGCTCCTGATGGAAGCGGGAGCCACGTTCTGTCGTTCGAGGACGACTTGTTGCACTGGGTCAACGTGCAGCTGAGGCAGGTGCCATGGGAGACCGACTCCCGTGAGGTCCGGAAGGCGTTGCAGACGCTGGTCAAGCTGCGGGGCCCCGCAGCCGCGAAGAGGCCTGCCAGGGACTTGGCCGCGGACATCGCCGCGATCGTGATGGAAAAGGAACCGCCGCGATTGCCGGGAGGCGCCCCGTCGCCGGTCGGCAACGAGGTGGAGCGAACCGTGGAGCCCTCGGGCAGCGGCTTGTGGCGGGCGACCAGCGGTTCCCCGGAAGAAGGACGCTTCCCTGCGGTGCAACGCGCCGACCTGGACGCTGCCGATGCCGGATTCTGGCAAACAGGGGAAGGCCCGGAGCCAGACGGCCCGTTCCAGCCGGACCGCGAAGTGGCCGCGCAAGCGACGACATCAAATGGTGCCACAAATGCGAAGAATCTGCGAAAGAAGGACAAGACCGGGGCCGGAAAATGGCGAAAGTACACGATTTCCTTTCCGGAAACCGTCAAAAGCGTGCCGCCTGACCAGATCGCCCAGATCAACGGACTGGCCTCTCACATCTTCGACATCGCCGAGAGGAATTGGCAAGAGGGACGGCCCCTGCCTCGCGTCGAAATCGTGGGATACGGCCACGGCCGCACGTTCAGCATCAATCGGGCAGAAAATACCGGACAAGCACGCGCCGACGCCACAAGGGAAGTCCTCGAAAGAGCACTCGCGAGGGCGATCTCCTCTCCCAGGATCACGACCGGCATCGAACTCGGCGATTTCTCTATTTCTTCGCGCTCGGGTGGTCAGGGTGAGCGGACCGCGGCCGTCTACGTACAGTTCAAGCCGGAAATTGATGCGCGGCCAGAAGATGTAAAGCGCATCAAATATAGGAGAGCGGCCGCCCAGTTCGAAAAGAACTTGGGCTGGTACCTGATTGGTCGTCCGAAAGCGCTGAAAGCTGTTCAGGACGTGGTCAAGGGAATCTGGCGAACCATTGGAACGCACGATCCCGAGAACCTTGCCCTCCTCGGTACCGAACTTCCCTACAGCGGCGCCGTGGGGACCAACCTGGGTGACCTGAGCAGAGTGGTTCACTCGGGTAACATCCGCGAGTTGTCCACGATGCTCCTGGAAGCCGTCTTCAATCGCGCGCTGCGGAATGTCGTGACACAACTTCCCCGTTATCGCGATTTCCCGGATATTGCGAATGAGCACAAAGAAGAGGAGGAGCGCGACGCACACCGCACGGTGCCGCTGCGTGCCGCCTGGTCGACGTACTCGATCAATTCCATACAACCCCCGCTCAGCACTGCCGAACGGAACGCCGCAAAAATCACGCACGATCCATACTGGGAATACGTCAACTGGAAGACGCCCTTTTACGATGACCGCGAATGGAGCGGACACCGGCCGGGGACTTCCCGGGACGAGAAAGACCTGCCTCTCGATTCCGCATTGCACCGGGACGGCAACAGGACGGGGGGGTTGGTCGGTAGGGGAACCTCCGGCGCTTTGGCGCTGACCCTGGAAACGGCATGGCGGCTGCAGCAGCGGTTCGGGTACGAGTTTGATTTCCCCGAGCTCAGGCTGGCCCTGATGGGGCACATGCTCGTGACTCGGCAGCACACACTGCATGAACTGATGCGAGCTGCGCACATCTTCGACGAGGCACACAATGGGGCTTTCGGCTTCCGCTATCTCGACGGCTGGAGCCGATACCGCTACCTCTACCCCCTTACAGAGAAGCAGTTGCGGGACAACGTTGGGTCTTTCCCGGACGAGATCGCTCTGGATATAGAGGCGCCGCAATTCAGCGACCAGAGGGCCGCCAGCGGCCTGGACGTGTTGCGGGCCCTGAAAATCGATCCAGACTTGTGGGCGAAGGAACTTGAATTCACCGCGAATGGCCAGCAGATGCCTCCTCTTGGTGCCGGCATACGCCTGGACGCGTGGTCGCGGTACTGGCAGGCTCTCCAAAATGAGAGCGTAGCCCATCCAAATCCCACTGATCTGGAGGAGCTTGTCCGCCGGGCAGGCCGCACGGCCGGTCGATACAGAGTCGACCACGAAGCGCTGGCCAAGGCACTCGAAGAAGAAAAGAATCGCGCCGCTCAAATGGTCCGTACCACCGGCCACGATCCTGAGGAACTGCAGAGACGCTTCGCCAACTGGACGAAAAGGCAGATCGAAAGCCGGAGCCAAGCGAAGACGCTGGCCGGGATCTACGAGTCGAAGGCTGTGAACGACTTCCGCAACCCGTATTCGCCGGTGAACATCGCCATTTCGGAGATCGAGCAGCACCCCTTCAATGAGCCGCTCCGGAGCGGGATCAGAGAAGTTCTGGAGCAGGTGCACCAGCACCGTGCATGGGAAATCCGGGAACTTCGCGGGGCAAATGACTTCCCTACGCTGAGTGATCTCGGCATCCTACAGCGCCGCCGGCAACTTAGCACAGACCTTTGGCATCAGTTCCACAGCCGGCTCGTGAGTCCGATGGTGAACCAGTCTGCTGAATCTGCGCAAGCGGCGCAGATGATGCAGAAACTACTGGACTCCTTCACGCGGAAACCCTTGGACAACTGGATTTCCGGGCTGGAAACCCATCTCGACCGGTACCTCGGCTCTACTCCTCACGCTTCGGTTTCCACGTCCGGAGGCAATGGGACGGTCATCGCGAGGATGGCTGATACCAGTGATGCCATGGCCAACGGACTGCGGGTCCGGTTGGAGGAAAAGTTCGCGGGTCTTGTCGAGGAGGCTCCGCGTATTGCCGATACCGGTGCCCTTGATCGGGGTTGGATCGAAGCTCGATTGAACGAGGAGCCGATCAAGGTTCTGTACCAGGCGCTGACCCAGTGGAGTAGGGCGGCCAGTGTCGCCGATCTCTTCGACACCTGGTGGAACGAGCGCCAGCCGATTTCGCGGACGGGGCCGGACCAGTACAGCGGGCTGGACAAAACGGCGACCTCTGAAGCGGCTTCTTCCGCCGAAAGGGTGCTGCCGACGTTGCCGAACTCGGCGGAGATCCCAGCACCGTACGCCTCCGCAGGGTCGGGAACACTGCACGACCCACGCGACCCCGTGACCAGCACTGACTTTGCCACGACCGTGCCGGACAGCGCGGATGCTCTGCTTGAGCAATTCAGCCCCCAGGTCCGCCCAGCGGTACGCGTCTGGGATCCTCCGATTGCCGGCCAGGCCGTGGCGTTGGAGAAGGACATCTTGACAACATCGGGGGCACGTGCCGTGGTCTTCTTGGGGGATCAGGTGCTGTGGGCCGTCAACACGGGAAGCACCATCACGTGGTTCGACCATCACAGAGCCCAGTCAGTGCCGCGGCCGGTATTCGCTGATCATGATCTGATCGCCTCGATCGACATGGACCCCCATGGCCAACTGATCGGTCCGAAAGCACGATCGCTCAAGGCGACGGCGACGATACTGCCCGACCGGGTGAGGGGCGGCTTCTGTGACCTGAATCTGGGTGCTGATCTGCATGGTGTCCTGGGATGGAGCCCGGCCCGCAGGTAAAAGCAGCGGCGCTCCGATGGCAGGCACCAACCGGCCCAGATAGACGGTGATGGTCGCGCGCCCGGGCATCGATCGCGGGCTCGTTGCCTGGTGGCGGACCGGATTCCTCGAAGCCTCCGATTCTACTGGCTGTCCGACGAACCACGTCCCGGTGTCTACTGCGCCATCACCGATACCCGGCCGGAAGAGGCGGCGGATCGCACCACGTACTGGTCGATGCGGAAGCCGGCCAGGCGGGTGGGAACCTCGACTACGAGTGTGCTGCGGCTTCGGGACATGCTCCGAAGCGGACAACGGCGGCCTCGCCGAAACCTGAGTGGTTGGGGCAGCATCGTGCTCCATCCGCCGAATTGCGACTGATAGTCCGATCTTGTCTGGAAAGTGCAGGAAGCAAAGTGGGCATCACGTCGCGTGCAGTTCCGTTCGTTGAGGCGAATTGCAAATCGACAACCACTTTGCCCGAACGTGCCAAGTGAAAGGAATGCGGGCACTTCGCGGTTGACATATGCCGGGAAACGTGGAACCCAAACATAAAATCGCCTTTTGGTGCCAACCGATGCCGGGGCCCCCGTCTACTTTTAGGACTCCTGATGGCTCGCGCGACCGTCGCAAATCCGGACGATATGCGTCTACTCGAACCACCGACTCGAGCGGATGGGACATTGTTCCGCCTGGAGATGGTGCATAGCGGATGGAGACGGAGAACATATGCCGACGAAGCCATCGACTTGATGGACACGCTAGTGCCAGGTTACGGAGAACTAGGTACCCCAGAAGAACGTCGAGCACGGCGGGTGGAGCACGGTCTCGCCATGCAAGTCAGGATTCAGGCGCTCCTCAACGTGCAGTTCGGGCTGGTTGAGTGCAATGAGTATGAGAAGTCTGCCCTGACCTCTGATCGTGCCGACCCCTTGAATCTCCGGGCGCCTTGGACAGCTGGTGTCCCACTTGTCCTGCTGGACATCAATTACAGGCCTCACACAACGGCGGAGCGTCCAACGTCATCCGGCGACGGCAGAATTCTGTGGCTGCGTCCCAGCAGTGAATGGGAATACTTGGAATCGCTGCATTCGATCGGCGTCATTTCGATTGCGGTTCGCGAGGACTGAGGTCTCGAGCGACCGTGCACCATTGATTCATCTCACAGAAACGAAAGAGACAGCTCGAATGACCTCTCCCAGTGGCGTATCCTCAGGCTCTGCAGTCCAGGTGACGGCAACCAAAGTTTGCTTCGATGTTCTGCCGCAAATCAGGAATCTACAGGCAACGGCATCCTTGTCCCGCAGAGAGGTCCGGAATCTCACTGAGCAGGTAATCAATTCCCTGCGCCTGACCTTCGCTGATGAAATCCGTCGATTGCTCGAAACTCGCACCGTTCCCGTAGCCAGTGTGGAACCGGTCCGCTGGGTGGAGTCTGTCCGGCGCCCCGATACCGAACTCAGCGTGCGACTCGCACCCGGTGCACGTACTTTCGATGTCACCGCCCTGCAGCATCGCCTGGACCGAGGCAAGAGCCGCGCCGATTCCCCCTTTTTCGACGAGGCGACTCGGATCGTTCAGCAGTATTACGGGTCCATGCCGCTGGCCTACCGGGGCGAGGGCATGCGGTTGGAGACACTGCCGGCAGCCTGGCAAGCGGTGCACTTCGTCACGGCCCACCTGGAGGACGCAGATCCAGAGGATCTGGCAGCGGCCCGGGAATCGGCAGCAGATCTCGCACTTGCCATGTCTGCTTTGCTGCCGCCCGAACTCGCGCGGGTGCTTGGTGGTGCGCCGGCGCTGGTGCAGACAACCCACCAGGACATCGTTCGAGTAACAGAGCTGGTTGCCGCGCGCGGTGCACAAGGGCTGTCCCCGTTGCTCCGCACGTCGATTCCGAACCAAAGCGATCTTCCTCCGTGGATGAATCGCAGATTCGGGCTGGAAATTGAATTTCACGCCCGTGATGAATCCGTTCGAGAATCATTGAAACTCATCGAAACGGTGACGGAGAATGCGAGCAGCATAGACACACCCGAAGCATGGGAAGAAGCGGTTCGGCGTCTCCAAGTATTTGGACTTGACGTTCCGGAAAACAATGATGATCCCCTGGATAATCTTATTGCGCTACAGGAAGAAATGGGGGAACGGGAGGACGGCCCGGCCTTTGCGATGTTGGAGGAGCTCCGCTCCAGAGGTTTCACGAACGATCAGCAGGTCGGCGACTACCACACCGCATACAACAGAGGGTACCGCGAAGCATCTGATGCTTGGAGCTTTGAACGCGACACGGCGATGTTCGAGATCGTCAGCCCTATTCTGAGGACAAGTTCGGAGACATGGGACCAGATTGCCGAAGTCATTGGCACTATTCAGCGGTACGGTGGCCGCGTCGACACGCTGACTGGTGGGCACATACACCTGGACATTGCAGATTTCGGGACCTCCGTAGCCGTACACCAGGCATTCATCAACATCGTTCAAACGCATCAGGATGTCTTGTTCCGACTGGGCACGAATCCTTGGTCGAGGACGGGGCACCGTGGATACCGAGCCGCATCACCTCTGACGCAGCCAGCACCCGGATATGTGAACCTCCCACAGATTCGGACGGATTTCCATCACAACAAGCTGATAAATTTTGAATCGGTTCATGGCACTCTCAAAGATCATCTCGAATTTCGGGTGCCCGACGAAAGCCTCAACCCTCAGGTCAAGCAAGTTCTTGTAACGCTATTGCAAGCAATGGCTGACTTGGCATTTCGTGTAGCAGCCAACCCAGGGCTTCTTGCCAGTGACGTGATTGAAGCACCGGGTTCTCATCGTGACTTGCAACAGTCCATCACGAGCACCTTCCACGACTCCGCGGACCGGGAATGGCGCCTTTACGAAAGCGACTCGCCCGAGTCGACCACCAGCCTGCTGAGACTGCTGAACCTCCTCCCTCTTTCACGCGAACAGCGTGATGAAGTCCTCGCCTTGTGGTCCATTACGCCATGGCCATTGGCGCAGCAGACGCTCGGTCGTGCCCCCACCGAGCCACACGCCCTGAGCAACGCGGGCCCGAGTCGACTGTCAGAGGCCACCGTTGAAGTGCACGAACCCGTTGGGGTTGTGGGTGGTGGGGTTTCGTATGAGTCTGATCTGCGGTCTGCGGTGGATCGGGCGTTGCGGGGGATGGGTGAGGGGGCGCGCCTGGATGATGCGGAGTTCGAGGCGGCTCGTTCGCTGGCTGAGGGACGTGTTTCCGGGGCCGTGTGGGGTCGGATGGGTGTGCGTGAGCGGGCGGATCATGTTGCTTATGCTCATCGTGGGGTGCCGGTTCCGCGGATGCTGGCGGGGGCGCCTTGGCCGAATTGGTTGACATCTGGGTCGTCGTCGGCGTCGTCGTCGGGGTCGTCGACTGGTGTGGTTCCGACTCGCGGGCTGCCCGTGGGGAATTTCTTCTTTGCGAATCTTTCGACGCATGACCAGATGTTCGTAGGCAAGGCTGCCGCGTTGGCGTCGATTCTTTCGTCGCATCAGGACATCCAGCAATATCTGGCAGGACGTCCTACGCGGATTATCCTGGAGAAGCGGCTTGCCGATTCTCCGGCGGAAATCATACCGAGCCCCGAGGGGCCGCAGATCACGCTTGCGGCGTATTATTTCGAGCGGTACAGCTTGGGTTATCTTGCGGGAATGGTTGCGCACGAATTCGGCGCGCACCCCCTGCCGCGGAATATGAATGGCGCTGCTAGGGACCAGCATTATCAAAATACGCCGGTTTTCGTGCCGGGCGTCGCAACGAGGACGATGACGGCGTCTGCGGGGTCTCAGGCCGAGCATGTGTATGCGGCTTCGATGGGTGGCCACTATTTCGGTGTGTACAGGCGTACCGTTATCGAGATGGCCAGGGTGATCCGGATGGAAGGGGGGACGTTCGGTGCGACCACTCAGGATGTCACGGATCTTTTCGATGCTTATTTGATGGATGTTGCTTCCATCGCGGTGACGAATGACCACCGGGATCGTGGTTTTCCGTTCGTGCCGGGTTCGACGGCGGTGCGGGCCGATATCGCGGCGTCATACAATTTCTATCGCCGTCTTCTCGAGGATGAAATTCCCGGTAACCTGTATGATGCATTGGTGCCGCATCTTCCCGGGCAGAAGACGGCCCAGGCTGTCTACGATGACTACGCTACTTTGGTGGGGCGTGCGACCCGTGGATATTTGTATTCTCCGAGTGTTGACGGGCGACCGGTTGAGGGATTCGGGAGGCAGGGCGCGTCGCGTGAGATTCCGTCGGCTGTTGTCGGCGAGTCCGGTACCCGGGTGGGGATTGCCGAGAGCGGTCCGAGCCGTCCGGGCGGCCTGGCGCGGGAGGATGCCGCGGGTGCGGGGGACGTTGCGGTTGACGATGCATGGTTGATCGAGTGGGCGCGTTCCCGGAACTGGACGGATGAGTTTGCCGGCGCGCAGTATGCGGCGGCATCCGGTCTCGTGTGGCGGGCGCTGGATTACCGCCCGGTCCTGGGGCAGGGGGAGGCGGAGGAGGAATACCGTGACCGTCTGCGTCAGGTGACGGCCGCGGTGGCTGTGGCCCGCGCCGAAGTGCCGGCTGTGGGCAAGGGCAAGCAGCAAGAGGACATCCCGGCAGCGTCGTCTGACGAGCAGCTGGTTTCCCGCCTGAAGGATCTGTGGGACTTCTTGCACGCTCTCAATCTTGTGGTTCTCGAAGAGGACCGGGATCTCGTACCGGATCACAAGCTGTCGATCGCCAGCATTGAATCCTTGGTCAATGACGCGGCCGATAAGGCGATGGAGATAATTCCCGGCCTGGACCGTATGGACGTCTTCCGTCTCTACGAGTACCAGACCGCACTTCAGCACCCGGACCGTCCCGCGGTGTATCTGCCGGGCAATCCGAACCACGTCGTCCTCGAACCCTCCGAGACGTCCACACGCAATCGTCCGGCCACTGAAGACCTCGAGGCTTCTTCTCCGCGACCCACAACCGCATTTCTCGAGACCCCACGCGGATCGATGTCGCCCGACGCTCTCACCATCGGACGCGATGCCTCACCACCGGTCCAGGAGACACCGCACCACGTCACCACTGCGGAACCTGCGAAACCCGCAATGGAACAGGCATTGCGTCCGGATACGGAGCGCCACACGTTTGTACTTGAGGCGGGCGCGCTGGCGAAGTATGGCACAGCTGAATTTGCGGATCAGCGCAAGGTTGCGGTTAAGGTTTTGAAGGACGACCTTAAAGCTGCGCTGCCGGGCGAAACACCGGAGTTGTTCGTCAGAGTCGAAGGGTATGCTGCCGGGTTCGACGACGCGGTGAAGTTCGTCAAGGAGACCGTGGATGTACTAAAACAAACCATCAGGCTTGACATCGGTGGGCAAGTGATCAACATCTGCATATAAGAAAAAACGTGCTGTCCTTCACAGCGAGTCATTTCCGCGGCATGCAACCAGCGTTCAGGGGAGGGTGGCAGCCATGGGCCTGGCGGCGAGCAGTGTCCAAGAACTTGCAGCCGACTGGCCGATTCTGCGGCGGCACTTGAGATTTGGGCCGTTGGTGAAGACGCAGCATGGTCGGCGACACCTTGACCAACAGCCGCCAATTGTTCGCGCGGCCGGCTGGTTGAAGACCAGCGCGATGCGGATGCTGTGCTCCGGCTGGCTGTGTACGGGTGACGTACACAGCCATATGCCGGCTCAGGCGGGGGGTCTGGACGATCGCCAGCTTGGTTTCCAGCTCATGGATCCGCCGGCGAGCGGCCCGCAACTCAGCAGATTCGCTCGAGGGCGTTCCCGGTCGCCGCCCGTTGTCGATGTCGTCTTGCCGCAACCACTTCGACAACGTGACGGGATGGATGCCGAGCCCCACCGCCGTCTGTTTGGCCTGCTTGCCGGCGCGGACCAAGACCATTTGGATGCCTAGGCTGGCGGCGAGCGTGTGGGCCGGAGCCCAACGAGTTGGGAAGGCGGGTCGAGCCTGCATGCCGACTCTGGGTCAAACTGTCATGACGACTGAGCAGGCATGCAGACGGGTTCCTGCGATGACGATGGTCTGGAATCCGGTTCCGGGTTGCTGGCGATACGGTACTCAGCATTTCTGCATCAAGATGCGAAAGAATGTAAATGGACAGCTGTGATGACGGGACTGCTGACCTGGACAGGGCCGCGCAGGCCCGCAGAGCCGCTGCTAGGAAGACGGCAGAGGCTCTCCGTGATGCGGTTCGCGGTTATGCGAACGGTATGGAATTGGGCTCTGCCTGGCCCTCGAGTCCTGAGCCTTGCGAGCGCCGGGCATCAGAGATGCCAGGTGGATCTGGCTGAGATCCATCATAGCTACGGCAAAGGGCGCGAGGCCCCGCCAAGACGGGTCTGATGCAGGTTCGGGTGACAGGTTGACCCTGTCACCCCCAACAGCATCAGAACCCCGCGGGGGGGGGTTGTGCTAGGGGGGTTGGACGGTGGGGTGGGATAGGAA
>NZ_JBEOWS010000007.1:0-75427 GCF_040296125.1 Streptomyces sp. NPDC002265
CCGTCCGGCGTTCGAGGACGAGGCCGTTCGGGCCGAAGCGGGGGCCCGGGGGCGGCAGCCCCCGGACATGACGGCGACCTCAGACGAGGTTGACCGATCGGGCCGACGTCGCGCCGATCTCCGCCGAGACCTCGGCCAGCACCGCCGGCGGCACCGTGTCGTCCACGGTCAGCACGGCCAGCGCCTCGCCACCGACCGCCGCACGGGCGACCTGCATACCGCCGATGTTGATACCGGCCTCGCCCAGGATGCGGCCCACCGTGCCGACGACGCCCGGACGGTCCTCGTAGCGCAGCACCACCATGTGGTCGGCGAGCGCGAGGTCGACGTCGTAGTCACCGACGGCGACGACCTTCTGGAGGTGCTTGGGGCCGGCCAGCGTGCCGGAGACGGACACCTCCTCGCCGTTGCCGAGGGTGCCGCGCACGGTGACCACGTTGCGGTGGTCGGGCGACTCGGAGCTGGTGGTCAGCCGCACCTCGACGCCACGCTCCTGCGCGAACAGCGGGGCGTTGACGTAGGAGACCGTCTCGGCGACGACGTCCTCGAAGACGCCCTTGAGCGCCGAGAGCTCCAGCACCTTCACGTCGTGCTGGGTGATCTCGCCGTACACCTCGACGTCGAGGCGGACCGCGACCTCACCGGCGAGCGCGGTGAAGATCCGGCCGAGGCGCTCGGCGAGCGGCAGGCCCGGCTTGACGTCCTCGGCGATGACACCGCCCTGGACGTTGACCGCGTCCGGCACGAGCTCGCCGGCGAGGGCGAGGCGTACGGACCGGGCGACCGCGATGCCCGCCTTCTCCTGCGCCTCGTCGGTCGACGCGCCGAGGTGCGGGGTGGCCACGACCTGGTCGAACTCGAACAGCGGGGAGTCCGTGCAGGGCTCCTTGGTGTACACGTCGAGACCGGCACCGGCGACCCGGCCCTCCTTGAGGGCGGAGTACAGCGCCTCCTCGTCGACGATGCCGCCGCGCGCGGCGTTGACGATGCGCACGCTCGGCTTGACCTTGCGCAGCGCCTCGTCGCCGATCAGACCGACCGTCTCGGGGGTCTTGGGCAGGTGGACGGTGATGAAGTCGGAGACCTCCAGCAGCTCGTCCAGCGACAGCACCTTGACGCCCATCTGGGCGGCGCGCGCGGGCTGCACGTAGGGGTCGTAGGCGACGACCTTCATGCCGAACGCGGACATGCGCTGCGCGACGAGGGCGCCGATGCGGCCCAGACCGACCACGCCGAGGGTCTTCTCGGCCAGCTCGACACCGGTGTACTTGCTGCGCTTCCACTCGCCGTTCTTCAGGGCGGTGTTGGCCTGCGGGATGTGGCGCGCGGTGGCCAGCAGCAGACCGCAGGCGAGCTCGGCGGCGGTCACGATGTTCGAGGTGGGGGCGTTGACGACCATCACGCCGGCCTTGGTGGCCGAGGAGACGTCCACGTTGTCCAGGCCGACGCCGGCTCGCGCGACGACCTTCAGCTTCTTGGCGGCGGCGACCGCCTCGGCGTCGACCTTGGTGGCCGAGCGGATCAGGATCGCGTCGACGTCGGCAATAGCCGGGAGCAGTTCGGCTCGGTCGGCTCCGTTGCAGTGCCGGATCTCGAAGTCCGGGCCCAGCGCCTCCACGGTCGCGGGCGACAGCTCTTCAGCGATCAGTACGACAGGTTTCGAGCTCACGTGAGTCCTCACAAGTCTGGGGCACCTCCCATGCCCGCCAGGCCATGGGGGCGCGTGCGGACGGCCGTCCCGACGGCCGCAGGCGGAGGAGGGGGCTAGCCGCGTGGAAGACGCACGACGCTGTGGGCCTGACGCGTATGTAGTGGAGCAGTGTAGTAGCGCGGCAGAGGCTGTCTTGCGCCTCCGCGTAAGGATCACCCGTCCGTGGCTGGACGGGTTGGACAACACACTGGTTCCCGGTGTTACCCAGGGTCTGCCGAAGGGCCGGAGCGCGCCGCCCCGGCCCTTCGGTCACAAGGCTTACGCCTCCTCGTCGACCCAGCTCATCAGCTTGCGCAGCTGCTTGCCGGTGGTCTCCAGCAGGTGCTCGGAGTCCTGCTGCTTGTACTCGTTGTACTTCTTCAGACCGCCGTGGTACTCGTCCATCCAGTTCTTGGCGAACGTGCCGTCCTGGATCTCGGCGAGGACCTTCTTCATCTCGGCCTTGGTGGCGTCGGTGATGATGCGCGGGCCGGTGACGTAGTCGCCCCACTCGGCGGTCTCGGAGATCGACCAGCGCATCTTCTCCAGGCCGCCCTCGTACATGAGGTCGACGATCAGCTTCAGCTCGTGCAGGCACTCGAAGTACGCGATCTCCGGCTGGTAGCCGGCCTCGGTCAGCGTCTCGAAGCCCGCCTTGACCAGCGCGGCCGTACCACCGCAGAGGACGGCCTGCTCACCGAACAGGTCGGTCTCGGTCTCCTCGGTGAAGGTCGTCTTGATGACGCCGGCCCGCGTGCCGCCGATGCCCTTGGCGTACGACAGCGCCAGCGCGAAGGCGTTACCGGTGGCGTCCTGCTCGACGGCGGCGATGCACGGAACGCCGCGGCCCTCCTCGTACTGACGGCGCACCAGGTGGCCCGGGCCCTTCGGGGCGACCATGCAGACGTCCACGCCGGCCGGGGGCTTGATGAAGCCGTAGCGGATGTTCAGGCCGTGGCCGAAGAACAGGGCGTCGCCGTCGTTCAGGTTCGGGGCGATGGACTCCTCGTAGACCTGGGCCTGGATCGGGTCCGGCACCAGGATCATGATGACGTCGGCCTCGGCCGCGGCCTCGGCGGGCGTCACCACGCGCAGACCCTGCTCCTCGGCCTTCGCCTTGGACTTGGAGCCCTCGTGCAGGCCCACCCGCACGTCGACACCCGAGTCACGCAGCGACAGGGCGTGCGCGTGGCCCTGGCTGCCGTAGCCGATGACCGCGACCTTGCGGCCCTGGATGATGGACAGGTCGGCGTCGGCGTCGTAGAACAGCTCGGCCACTTTGGGTTCTCTCCTTGGTGTGCAGGTGTTGCTCTCACCGTATGACGATGAGGGGAAGGGTAGGTTTCGGGTCTCGGTATACGGGCGGCCCGCCGACGGCCGGCCGCCCCTGACCAGACTTACGCAGAACGGTCCAGCGCGCGCAGCGACCGGTCCGTGATCGAGCGGGCGCCGCGGCCGATGGCGATCGTGCCGGACTGGACGAGCTCCTTGATGCCGTACGGCTCCAGCATCTTGAGCATGGCCGACAGCTTGTCGCCGCTGCCGGTGGCCTCGATGGTCACGGCCTCCGGGGAGACGTCGACGGTCTTGGCGCGGAACAGCTGGACGATCTCGACGATCTGGGAGCGCGTCTCGTTGTCGGCGCGCACCTTCACCAGAACGAGTTCCCGCTGAACGGCCGAACCCGGCTCCAGTTCGACGATCTTGAGCACGTTGACGAGCTTGTTGAGCTGCTTGGTGACCTGCTCGAGCGGCAGGTCCTCCACCTGCACCACGATGGTGATGCGGGAGATGTCGGGGTGCTCGGTGACCCCGACCGCGAGCGAGTCGATGTTGAAGCCGCGGCGGGAGAACAGGGCGGCGATCCGGGCGAGGATGCCGGGCGTGTTCTCGACCAGGACGGAGAGCGTGTGCTTGGACATTGCGGTGTGGTCTCTCTCGCTCAGTCGTCTTCGTTGTCGCCGAAGTCGGGGCGGACGTCCCGGGCGGCCATGATCTCGTCGTTGGACGTGCCGGCGGCGACCATCGGCCACACCATCGCGTCCTCGTGGACGATGAAGTCCACGACGACCGGGCGGTCGTTGATGGAGTTCGCCTCCGCGATGACCTTGTCGAGGTCGTCCGGCGACTCGCAGCGGATCGCGTAGCAGCCCATCGCCTCCGACAGCTTCACGAAGTCCGGGATGCGGGTGCCGGCGCTCGGCTCCGTGCCCGTCGCGTCCGGGCCGGAGTGCAGCACGGTGTTGGAGTAGCGCTGGTTGTAGAACAGGGTCTGCCACTGGCGGACCATGCCCAGGGCGCCGTTGTTGATGATCGCGACCTTGATCGGGATGTTGTTCAGGGCGCAGGTCGTCAGTTCCTGATTGGTCATCTGGAAGCAGCCGTCGCCGTCGATCGCCCAGACGGTCCGGTCCGGCACGCCCGCCTTGGCGCCCATGGCGGCGGGGACCGCGTACCCCATGGTCCCGGCGCCGCCGGAGTTCAGCCAGGTCGCGGGCTTCTCGTACTGGATGTAGTGCGCAGACCACATCTGGTGCTGGCCCACGCCCGCCGCGAAGACCGTGCCCTCGGGGGCGAGCTGGCCGATGCGCTGGATGACCTGCTGCGGGGAGAGCGAGCCGTTCTCGGGCTGCTCGTAACCCAGCGGGTAGGTCTGCCGCCAGCGGTCGAGGTCCTTCCACCAGGCGGTGTAGTCGCCCTTCTGGCCCTCGCTGTGCTCCTTCTGCACCGCCTGGACCAGGTCCGCGATCACCTCACGGGCGTCGCCCACGATCGGCACGTCCGCCTCGCGGTTCTTGCCGATCTCCGCGGGGTCGATGTCCGCGTGGACGATCTTGGCGTGCGGGGCGAAGCTGTCCAGCTTGCCGGTGACCCGGTCGTCGAAGCGGGCGCCGAGGGCGACGATCAGGTCGGCCTTCTGCAGCGCGGTGACGGCGGTGACCGAACCGTGCATGCCCGGCATCCCCACGTGCAGCGGGTGGCTGTCGGGGAACGCGCCCAGCGCCATGAGGGTGGTGGTGACGGGCGCTCCGGTGAGCTCGGCGAGGACCCTCAGCTCGGCGGTGGCGCGGGCCTTGAGCACCCCGCCGCCGACGTAGAGGACGGGCCGCTTCGCGGAGGTGATCAGCTTGGCGGCCTCGCGGATCTGCTTGGCGTGCGGCTTGGTCACCGGGCGGTAGCCCGGCAGGTCCATCACCGGCGGCCAGGAGAACGTGGTCTGGGCCTGGAGGGCGTCCTTGGCGATGTCGACCAGGACCGGTCCGGGGCGGCCGGTGGAGGCGATGTGGAACGCCTGCGCGATCACCCGCGGGATGTCCTCCGCCTTCGTGACCAGGAAGTTGTGCTTGGTGATCGGCATCGTGATGCCGACGATGTCCGCCTCCTGGAACGCGTCGGTCCCGATCGCCTTCGAGGCGACCTGGCCGGTGATCGCGACCAGCGGCACGGAGTCCATGTGGGCGTCCGCGATCGGCGTGACCAGGTTGGTCGCACCCGGGCCCGAGGTCGCCATGCACACACCGACCCGGCCGGTGGCCTGCGCGTACCCGGTGGCCGCGTGGCCGGCGCCCTGCTCGTGGCGGACCAGGACGTGGCGCACCCGGGTCGAGTCCATCAACGGGTCGTAGGCGGGGAGGATCGCACCGCCGGGAATGCCGAATACCGTGTCGGCCCCGACCTCCTCGAGAGAGCGGATGAGGGACTTCGCGCCCGTGACGTGCTCGACGGACGCGGACTGTCCTCCGGATCGGGGCCGCGGCTGCGGATGGTGGGCCCCGGTGGCCTGCTCGGTCATCGTCATTCTCTTCTCGATGCTGAGGGTTTTTGCGAAGTTCGTGCGGTGTGCGGCTGTTGCACGCCAGGCTCTGTGCAACAAAAAACCCCTCGTGCCGTAAGGCAAGCGAGGGGAGCGCGCCGGTGAGGTCGCTGGGGATTCCGGATCCTCTCCGGTCGTTCCCAGCTCAGCCGACGCGCTGTCCAAGTACGAGAATTCGGGTGCGCATGGCACCGACCCTCCCCCCGGCGCACATCCACTGTCAAGTGGGTGGGACGGGAGTCTCATTATGTGAGCGGAGAGCGGTACCGCCCCCGAGGACGGCGGCCACCCCGCCCGGGTACACCCCGGCACCGCCGCCGCCCGCGAACGCGGGCTCGGCCGGCCCGTGGGGCACCGGATAGTGGCCGGAGGCGAGCGCCCGGCGCAGCCGGTACTCGTCGAGCGGGCCGGAGAACGCCATGCCCTGGCCATGGGTGCAGCCCATCGCGCGCAGGGCGACGACCTGCTCCGGGAGGTCCACGCCGTCGGCCACGGACTGGAGCCCCAGATCGCTCGCGATCCGCAGCAGCCCACTGGTGATCTTGTGCAGCCGGGCCGACTCCACGACCCCCTCGACGAGCGAGCGGTCGAGCTTCAGCACGTCGACGGGGAGTCTGCGAAGCGCCGTGATGGCCGCGTAACCGCTTCCGAAGCCGTCCAGGGCGATACGGACACCCAGGCGCCGCAGGGCGCTCAGGCGGCGCTCCAGCTCGTCCAGCGGCACCCTGGGCTCGGTGTCGGCGAGCTCTATCACCAGGGACCCCGACGGCAGTCCGTGCCGGGTCAGCAGGGCCTCGACGGAACCGAGCGGCATCGAGCGGTCGAGCAGCCGGCGGGCGCTGACCCGCACGACCACCGGCACGCCCAGACCGGTCCCGATCCGTTCGGCGGCCTGTTCGACGGCCTCCTCCAGGACCCAGCGGCCCAGCTCGGCGGTCTTGTCGCTGTCCTCCGCGACCCGCAGGAACTCGGCGGGCGTGAAGAGCACCCCCTGGGAGGAGCGCCAGCGGGCCTGGGCGGTGACCGACGTGATCCGGCCGTCCTCCAGACCGACCACGGGCTGGTGCAGCAGCGCGAACTCGCCGTCGTGCAGCGCGGCCCGCAGTCGCGTGGCCAGTTCGGCCTTGCGTACGACGTCCTGCTGCATCTGCGGCTTGTACAGCTCGACCCGGCCCTTGCCGGCCGCCTTGGCGCGGTACATGGCGAGGTCGGCGTTGCGCAGCAGCTCGCCCGCGCCGAGGCCGGACTCGGCGAAGGCGACGCCGATGGACGCGGCGACGCGGACCTCGTTGCCGTCGATCACGTACGGCTGCGAGAGCGTGACCCTGAGGCGGTCGGCGAGCTCCAGGATGTGACGCTCCCGGGCGGTACGGTCACGGGTTCCGTCCCCGGTGATCAGGGCCGCGAACTCGTCGCCGCCCAGCCGGGAGGCGGTGTCCCCGTGCCGGACGGCGTCCTGGAGCCTGCGGGCGGCCTGGACCAGCAGTTCGTCCCCTGCCTGGTGCCCGATGGTGTCGTTGACGGCCTTGAAGCCGTCGAGGTCGATGAAGAGCACGGCGGTGCCGCGCAGGGCGGTGCGGTCGGCGGCGCGGCGGCCCGACAGCGCCTGCTGCACCCGCCGGGTGAACAGTGCGCGGTTGGGCAGGTCGGTGAGCGGGTCGTGCTCGGCGTTGTGCTGGAGCTGTGCCTGCAGCCGCACCCGCTCGGTCACGTCCCGGCTGTTGAAGATCAGACCGCCGTGATGGCGGTTGACGGTGGACTCGACGTTGAGCCAGCCGCCGTCCCCCGACCTGAAACGGCACTCGATACGGGTGGTGGCCTCCTCCAGGGGGCTGGCGGCGAGGAAGCGGCGCACCTCGTGCACCACGCAGCCCAGGTCCTCCGGATGGATGAGACCGGCCAGTTCGGTGCCTACCAGGTCCTCCGCGGGCCGTCCGTAGACCCCGGCGGCGGCCGGGGAGACGTACCGGAGGATGCCGTTGGGTGCGGCGATCATGATGACGTCGCTGGAGCCCTGCACCAGGGAGCGGAAGTGGTTCTCCTGCTGCGCCAGCTCCTGGGTGAGGGTGATGTTGTCGAGGAGCATGATGCCCTGGCGCACCACGAGGGCGAGGACGACCGTGCCGCCGGTGAAGAGCACCACGCGGTCGACGCTGTGTCCGTCGAGGACGTTGTAGAGGATGCCGAGGGTGCAGACGGCGGCGGCGAGGTAGGGCGTGAGGGCGGCCAGGGAGCCGGCGATGGGCCGGGTGGCCGGATACCGGCTGTGATCACCGCCCTGCGGTGCTCCGGGGGGCGCTCCCTCGGGTGTCTCCCGGGAGGCGCCGGACGGCGTGCCCCGGGTCGTGCCGCGCGGTGTCTCCTGCGGCGGCCCGGCGGGGTGACCGCCGGGACGCTGCCCGGGCAGGTGCTCGCGCACCACGCGCGTGTGCCCTTCGCCGCCCGCCGGCTCCTTGGGCCGGGGCGCGGCCCAGGGGGCGTACGCGAGCAGCAGGGAACCGGCGAACCAGCCCGCGTCGAGCAGCTGGCCGGAGCGGTAGTTGTCGTGCAGCAGCGGCGAGGTGAACAGGGCGTCGCACATCACGGTCAGGGCGAGCGCGCCGATCGCGGTGTTGACCGCGGTGCGGTTGACCGCCGAGCGCCGGAAGTGCAGCGCGAGCACCATGCTGACCAGGGCGATGTCGAGCAGCGGGTAGGCCAGCGACAGCGCGGTGTGCGCCACGCTCGGCCCGTCGAACTTCGCCGCCTGGGCGAGCGCCAGGCTCCAGGACAGGGTGACCAGCGAGCCGCCGATCAGCCATGCGTCCAGGGCCAGGCAGACCCAGCCGGCCTTGGTCACCGGCCGCTTGGCCAGCACCAGCAGCCCCACGATCGCGGGCGGGGCGAAGCACAGGAAGAACAGGTCGGCACAGCTGGGGCTGGGCACGGGCCGCTCCAGGACGACCTCGTACCACCCCCAGACGCCGTTGCCCAGGGCGGCCATCGCCGAGGACAGGGCGAACAGCAGCCAGGCGGACCGGAAGCGGACGCGCCGGGTGCGCGCGTAGAGGAAGCACGAGACGGCGGCGCTGCCCGCCGCGGCGCTCAGCCCGAAGTCACCCATGATCAGCGCGACTTCGCCGGAGCCCCAGCCGAGCGCGGATCCGACGGCGTAGACCGCGCACACCAGGGCCAGGGCGAGTTGGTGGACCAGGTTCGATCCGCCGCCGGGGGCCGACGGGCCGAACAGCGGTGCCCGCACGGCAGGCTGCGCGCGCAGCGTCCCGTCGAGGGTGGACATGGAAGGCCGGAGCGAACTCACCGGTCCCTCCCGCTCCGCGCGGCTCCCGGGTCCCGCGGGTCCCGGTGCGCTGGATGCGCTCTCCTGCGACAGCTGTGCCTGCGGTGGTGATGGCTGTGGTTACCACTGTGATCGGCATGGTGACCGCGTCGTCTGCGCGCGGCCGTGCGCCAGGGCCGCCGTCGGCGGTCCCGACGCGTCGGGTCGTTCGTCCATAGGCCGTGCATCGCCCGTCGCCCCCCTCACAAGTCTGAAATATCCATCCCCGGCGCCGAACGGTGCGCGGCGCAGCCCCTGTCGGGACGATACACCAGTCCCGTCACTCAGGGACATAGTTCCTCTACGCTCCGTGACGACGCAGGACAGGCGGGCACGCACCGCGCCCGCAGGACTGCGGAGGGTGCTCGCCATGGATCACATGTCGGCCGTGCCTGTCGTACGGATCACGTGGCGCAGTGGCTGCCGGTTCACGAAGCGCCCCAACTGGTCGACCAGCAGCCGCTTGGCGCGGGGCAGGAACGCGGACGTCGGACCGCCGACGTGCGGGCTGATCAGCACGCCCGGCGCGTGCCACAGCGGGTGACCGGGGGGCAGCGGCTCGGGGTCCACGACGTCCAGGGCGGCGGTGATGCGGCCGCTCTTCAGTTCCCTGAGCAGCGCCTCGGTGTCGACGACCGGCCCGCGGGCGACGTTGACCAGCAGCGCGCCGTCCTTCATCCGGGCCAGGAAGGCCTCGTCGACCAGGCCGCGGGTGCTCTCCGTGAGCGGCGTGGAGAGGACGACGACGTCCGCCTCCGGGAGCAGGGCGGGCAGTTCGGTGAGCGGATGCACCCGACCGCGCGCCGTGGTGCGCTCAGAGCGCGCGACTCGCGCCACCCGCGCCACCTCGAACGGGACGAGCCGGTCCTCGATGGCCTCGCCGATGGCCCCGTACCCGACGACGAGGACGTTCTTGTCGGCGAGCGCCGGCCGGAAACCGCCGGCCCACCGGCCCTGGTCCTGGGCCCGCACGAAGTCGGGGATGCCCCGCAGCGAGGCGAGGATCAGCGCCAGCGCGAGTTCGGCCGTGCTCGCGTCGTGCACTCCGCGCGCGTTGCACAACTGCACGCCGGGGCGAAGGTACTTGAGACCGGGTTCCACATTGTCGGTGCCGGCGGACAGCGTCTGGACCACCTGCACGGAGCTCATCGCCGGCAGGGGGCGCAGGCCGACGTCGGCGGGTTTCATGTAGGGCACGACGTAGAAGGCGCAGTCGGCCGGGTCCGCGGGAAAGTCCGCCTCGCCGTTCCAGAACAGGTAGGCGGGCCCCTGCGGAAGGCCCTCGATCTCGTCCGGCGGAATGGGAAGCCATACGTCAGCACTCATGGTCAGGAGGCTATGTCAGGCCAACCGGAGGCAGAGGTTAGGTTGGGGTCCGGGCGAGGGAGGTTCACGAGCACGTGGAGCGCAGGACGATCGGTGCGGGGGCGCTCGCGACGGGGGCCGTCGGACTCGGGTGCATGCCGATGAGCTGGGCCTACAGCGGGTCGCGGCAACGTGGCGACGAGTCGCTGAGAGCGGTGCACCTGGCCCTGGACCTGGGCTCGACGCTCCTCGACACGGCCGACATGTACGGCCCGTTCACCAACGAGCTGTTGGTGGGGCGGGTGTTGAAGGAGCGGCGCGGGGACGCGTTCGTCTCCACCAAGGTCGGCCTGCTGGTCGGCGAGCAGCACATCGTGGCCAACGGGCGTCCCGGATACGTGAGAAGAGCCTGCGACGCCTCGCTGCGCCGGCTCCAGACGGACGTGATCGACCTCTACCAGCTTCACCGGGCCGACCCCGAGGTCCCCGTCGAGGAGACCTGGGGCGCGATGGCGGAGCTCGTCCGGGCCGGGAAGGTGCGGGCACTCGGGCTGTGCGCGGTGGGCGCGCGCGGCGGACGCCGCACCGGGGCGCGGCTGCACGACGCGACGATCCGTCAGTTGCAGCGGGTGCAGCAGGTGTTCCCGGTGAGCGCGGTGGAGGCCGAGCTGTCCGTGTGGTCGCCGGAGGCGCTGGACGCGCTGGTGCCGTGGTGCGCGGCGCGCGGGATCGGCTTCCTGGCGGCGATGCCGCTCGGCAACGGCTTCCTGACCGGCACGCTGACCCCCGGCGAGGGCTTCGAGCCGGACGACATGCGCGCCCGCCACCCCCGCTTCACCGCCGAGATGATGGCCGCGAACCAGCCGATCGTCGCCGGTCTGCGCCGGGTGGCCCGGCGGCACGGTGAGCAGGTCACGGCGGCCCAGGTGGCCCTGGCCTGGGTGCTGGCCCAGGGGCGGCACGTGCTGCCCGTGCCGGGCGCGAAGCGGGAGCGGTGGGTGACGGAGAACGCGGCGGCGGCCGCGCTGCGGCTGACCGCGGACGATCTGGCGGAAGTGGCCGCGCTGCCGGGGGCGATGGGGTCCTGGGACTGAGCCGGGAAGCCCGCGGGGCTCGCACGGACCCGTTCGCACAAACGTTTCCCCAAGCCCGTTCGGGCATCGGGGTCCCCGTCCGGGAACCCTTCGGGCGGGAGCGGCGTAGACAAGGAGAACCCTCCGCGTCGAAGGGACCATGATCGTGCAACGTCGAGCTGTGACGTCCGTACTGGCCGCGGGCACCCTCCTGTTGACGGCCGGCTGCTCCTCCGACGCCGGAGGATCCGGCCGGGACCCCTCGGGCACCGCGTCGGCCCGTACGGGCGCGACGGCCTCCGCCACCGGTCCGGCGGCCGAGTCGGCCCCGCCCGCGAAGGGCTCGGTGAAGGTGCTGCGCACGGTCGCCGAGGGGCTCAAGACCCCCTGGGGGCTGGCCCCGGTCCCCGGCGGCGGCCTGCTCGTCTCCTCCCGGGACGAGGGGACGATCACCCTCGTCGACGAGAAGACCGGCAGGAAGACGGAGCTGGGCGAGGTGCCGGGGGTGTCCCCGGCCGGCGAGGGCGGCCTGCTGGGCATCGCACTGTCCCCGGACTTCGCCTCGGACCACATGCTCTACGCGTACTTCACCTCCGCCTCGGACAACCGCATCGTCCGGATGCTCTACGACCCCGCGAAACCGGCGGGCGAGCAGCTGGGCGCGCCCGACACGGTCTTCAAGGGCATCCCCAAGGGGATGATCCACAACGGCGGCCGGATCGCCTTCGGCCCCGACCGGATGCTCTACGCCGGTACGGGCGAGACCGGCGACCGGGGCCTGTCGCAGGACAGGAAGTCCCTGGGCGGCAAGATCCTGCGGCTGACCCCGGAGGGCGAACCCGCCCCGGGCAACCCGTTCCCGGACTCCCCCGTGTACTCGTACGGGCACCGCAACGTCCAGGGGCTGGCCTGGGACGCGAAACAGCGGCTGTTCGCCTCGGAGTTCGGCCAGGACACCTGGGACGAGCTGAACGCGATCGTGCCGGGCGGCGACTACGGCTGGCCGGACGCCGAGGGCAGGTCGTCCGATCCGAAGTACCGCAACCCGGTGGCCCAGTGGCACACGGACGACGCCTCCCCCAGCGGTGCCGCCTACGCGCAGGGCTCCGTCTGGATGGCGGGCCTGAAGGGCCGGCGCCTGTGGCGCGTCCCGCTGCGGGGGACGGAGGCCTCGGCGGCTCCGCAGGCCTTCCTCACCGGCACGTACGGGCGGCTGCGCACGGTGGTGCCGGCGGGCGGCGACAAGCTGTGGCTGGTCACCAGCAACACGGACGGCCGGGGGGACCCGAAGCCGGGGGACGACCGGATCCTGGAGCTGGAGGTGAGCTGAACCGCCCGCCCGCCCCGGCCGGTCCGTGTCCCGCCTGCGCCCGTCCCCGGCTCGCCGCACGCCCCGGCCGGTCCGCTCCCGGGTCGCTCATCCGCCGCCGGGGCCCGGCGCGTCCGGCTGCGGGTCCGCGCCCGGCACGTCCGGGTCCGCGTCCGACGCGTCCGGTTCCAGGTCCGGCGCGCCCGATTCCGCGTCCGGCACGCCCGGGTCCGCCTCCGGCGGGGGCAGGCGTACGACGACCTTCCCCGACGTGAGGTCTATCGGCCCACGTCCGGGATCGCTGTCCCCGGTGTCCTCACGGGTCAGCTCCAGCCGGTTCTGTTCGTCACGGGTGTGCTTGCGGCCCGGTGCGAAGAGTTCCGCGAAGGCATCGAACACAGGTCCTCCTCCTGGCGGTTTCCTCCACCCTACGGCTCAGGTCCGCGGGCCGGAGGGCAGCGGACCCGAGGGCGGCGGGCCGGCCGGGAACAGCCCGGCCCGGTGCGCCAGCGCCGCCGCCTCCCCCCGGCCCGAGACCCCGAGCTTGCCCAGGATGTTGGAGACGTGGACGCTGGCCGTCTTCGGGGAGATGAAGAGCTCCTCGGCTATCTGCCGATTGGTGCGCCCGGCGGAGACCAGACGCAGCACGTCACGCTCCCGGCAGGTCAGGCCGAGGGCCTCGGCCGGGTCGGCCGGCCGCTCCGGGGCGCGGCCCGGGAACAGACGCGCGCCCCGGGCCAGCCGGGTGACGGCGCCGGCCAGCGGGCGGGCGCCGAGCTCCTCGGCGACGGCGTGGGCGAGGCGGAGCAGCTCGGCGGCGCGGGCCCGTGCGTCGCCGTCGCCGGCCGGGGTGCCGCCCGGGCGCTCGGCACCGGTGGCGAGCAGCGCCTCGGCGAGCCGGTACCGGATGCGGGCGAGATCGTAGGGCCGTTCGAGCTCCTCGAAGGCGGTGACCGCCTCCGACCAGGTCCCGGCAGTGGCCCGCCCCTCGGCCAGGTGCACCTCGGCACGGACCCACCGCTCGTGGGCGAGCCACACGGGCGCGGCCGTGGTGAGGGCCTTTGCGGACTCCAGGATGCGCTCCAGGGTCCGTCGGCGGCCCGGCTGCGCGACGGGCAGGGCGCGGGCGTCCGCCTCGGTGGCGGCGGCCGTCAGGAGCAGGGGCCAGGCGTAGCGCTGGGTGCCGGGCGGGAAGCCGGCATCGAGGACGGGGTCGAGGACGGCGCGCGCGTCGAGGATGCGGCCCTCGGCTGCGGCGAGGCCGACGGTGACCCACGCCAGCGGGATCGACTGCTGCGGAAGGACGTCATGGGAACCGAAGTGCGCCGCCGCCAGAGCCAGTTGACGACCCGCATCGGGCAGGTCGCCCCGCGACAGGGCGATCTGGGCCAGGCAGAGCGGGGCGTCCCCCAGCGGTCCCGCGTTGCGGCCGAGCCGCAGGGCCTGGCGCGCCGCGTCGGCGGCGGCGTCCCAGCGGCCCAGCGAATGGAGTGACTCGGCCAGGTTGCACCACACCCAGCTCTCGGCGTCCACGAGGCCGAACTTCCGCGTGTAGACGGACCCTTCCTCCAGAAGCGGGACGGCTTCCCGGGACCGGCCGACGGCCTCCAGCTCCGCGGGCAGGTTCACATAGGCGCGCCCGGCGACATAGGCGATGCCGAGCCGGAGCGCGCGCTCCTTGACGTCGCTCATCTGGGCGAGCCCGGCCTCGATGTCCCCGGCGTCGACCATGAGGGCGCCGAGGGTGAGGCGGTCGTTCAGCTCGATCTCGTCGGCGCCGACCATCCGGGCGTACTCCACGGCCCGTTCGGCGGCCGAGAGGGCCTCGGGGCCAGGCGTGTGCGCCATCAGCCAGGAGGCCACGGCGCCCAGCACCTCGGCGTGCACCCGCGACGGGGGCAGACCGCGTACCAGCTCCTGGGCGGCGGCCAGTTCCGCCCAGCCGTCCCCGCGGGCCTGGGCCTGCATCAGCCGGGAGCGCTGGACCCAGAACCAGGCGGCGCGCAGGGGGTCCTGCTCCTCGTCCAGCAGGCGCAGCGCCCGCTTGGTGATCTTCAGGGCGCGTTCGCGCTCGCCGCAGATCCGGCCCGCGACGGCGGCCTCGGCCAGCAGGTCGAGGAAGCACAGGGCGGATGGACCGCGGCCGTCACCGTCCCCACGGCTGTCGACGTCATCGGTGCCGTCGCGGCCGTCGGCCGGGTAGGCCTGTACGTAATCGAGCGGACGGAGCCGGGACCGTACCGCCTCGGGGGCGGCGTCCCACAGCTCCATGGCGCGCTCCAGCAGCCGCAGTTGCTCGCTGTAGGCATGCCGGCAGCGGGCCGTGGCGGCGGCTTCGAGAACGGCGGGCAGGGCCTTGGCCGGGTCATGGGCGTGATACCAGTAGCTCGCCAGGCGCATGACACCTTCGTCGACCGGGACGAGCGTGGGATCGGCTTCCAGGGCCTCGGCGTAGCGGCGGTTGAGGCGGGAGCGCTCACCGGGCAGCAGGTCGTCGCCGACCGCCTCGCGGACCAGGGAGTGCCGGAAGCGGTAACCGTCGCCGGACGGGGCCACCAGCAGGATGTGGGCGTTCACTGCGTCGCGCAGCGCCTCGATGAGGTCGTCCTCGCCGAGCCCGGCGACGGCGGCGAGCAGCCGGTACTCGACGGTGGAACCGCCCTCGGCGACGATCCGCGCGACGTTCTGGGCGCACTCGGGCAGGCTCTCGACCCGCACCAGGAGCAGGTCGCGCAGCGAGTCGGTGAGTCCCGTGGAGCAGCCCGCGCCGACGGCCACGGCGAGTTCCTCGACGAAGAAGGCGTTGCCGTCGGAGCGTTCGAAGATGTGGTCGACCTGGGCGGGGTCCGGTTCGGCGGCGAGGATGCCGGCGATCTGGCGGCTCACCTCCGCCCGGTCGAAGCGGGCGAGCTCGATCCGGCGGACCGTGCGCTGCCGGTCCAGCTCGGCGAGCAGGGGCCGCAGCGGATGCCGGCGGTGGATGTCGTCGGCGCGGTAGGTGGCGAGGACGACGAGCCGGCCGGTGCGCAGGGTGCGGAAGAGGTAGGCGAGAAGGTGGCGGGTCGAGGCGTCGGCCCAGTGCAGGTCCTCCAGGGCCAGCACCACGGTGCGGTCGGCCGCCAGCCGCTCCAGCAGCCGGGCGGTGAGTTCGAAGAGGCGGGCCATGCCCTCCTCGTCGTAGCGGCCGAGGACACCCTCGCCCAGCTCCGGCAGGAGCCCGGCCAGCTCCTCCTGCCGTCCGGCGGCCGCGGCGGCCAGCGCGTCGGGCAGCTCCCGGCGCAGCGCGCGCAGGGCGGCGGAGAACGGCGCGAAGGGCAGTCCGTCGGCGCCGATCTCCACACAGCCGCCGACGGCGACGACGGCGCCCCGGCCGCGGGCGACGGACGCGAACTCCTCGACGAGCCGGGTCTTGCCCACCCCGGCCTCACCGCCGATCAGCAGTGCCTGCGGCTCGCCCTCGACCGCACGGGCCAGCGCGTCGTCCAGGGTGCCGAGCTCCGCGGCACGGCCGACGAACACGGGACTGACGGAACTGTTCTGCACGGGCCCGAGCATCGCACAGAGCTCGGTCCGGACCGGGGCGGACGACGGGAAGGACGGGGCCGGGGCAGACGGCAGGAAGGGCGGGGTTGCCGGGGCGGACGGCAGGAAGGGCGGGGTTGCCGGGGCGGTCCCGCCCTCGGCCCCGCCGCCCGCTCCCGTCCCGGCCCGCTCGGCCCGCTCGGCCGTGCGTTCCGTCCGGGCCCCGTCCCCGCCCCCGGCCGGCTGCCGGGGGCGTCCGGCCGCCGGGGCCCCGACCGCGTTCACGCGGCGCGGTTCGGCCGCAGCCGCCGGAGGCGGTAACTATGCGACTCGCCGCTCCGGAGCCGTTGCGCGGCCTCCCGGCGGGCGGCGCGGCGGCCACGGACGGCCGCGCGGGCCAGCCGCTCCTCGTCGGCGCGGCGGATCAGCTCGGCGGAACGGATCTGCTGGATCTCGTACTCGTACATGGTGTGTCCCCTGTGCGGTGAGAGTCGGTGTCGTGTCGTCGCTCGCTGCGATGACTCCACCTTCGTCCGCCAGGGGGGTCCGCCACATCGGGAGAGTTCCGCATCTTCCGGGGGCCGCGGGGCCTTAGACGCGCGTAAGGAGCCCCGCGGCGCGCGTAAGGCACTTACGTACGTACGCCGTGGGGCCCCTGGGGGCTGCGGAGTGGTGGCCCCGGGGGTCAGCTCGCGGAGGGCAGGCCGAGCAGGATGTCCGTGTACTTGAGGACGGCCAGCAGCAGGCCGACCACGCCCAGTGCGATACCGGCCCAGGCGACCGACTTGATCCACGGCGCCTGCGGCCTGCCGGGGGCGCCGAACGCGGGCCGGACGAGCACCACGACACCGACGATCAGGGCGGCCAGGGCGAACACGCCGCCCCACAGGGCGGTGGCCTGCCAGGCGTCGCCGTAGATCTCCTTGACCTGTGTGGCGACGCTCGCGGACGACGAGGTCTTGAGCTGGCCGATGAGCGTCTCGCGCGCGGCGGCCACGGTGGAGATCCAGCTGCCGGTGAGCGAGACCAGGCCGAGGGCCGCGGAGACCACGGCGGCCGCGCCCTGGCCGACCCCGGAGGGCCCGTCCTCCCGCGACACCTCGACGCCCTCGACGCCCTCGGCGTCCTCGGCGTCCTCGGCGTCCTCGTCGTCCTCGTCGTCGGAGTTCTCCGCGCCGTCCGCGTCCTGCGCGTCCTCGGCCTCGACGCCGGTCACCCCGGCCGCGGTGTCGTCGGTCGCGGTGACGTCCTGCTTCTCCTCGTCGTTCGTCGCCTCGGCGCCCGTCTCGGCACCGGTCTCGTCAAGTGTCTTCGTTCCCATGGCCCGCACCGTACGGACGGAGTCTGAGAGCTCTCTTAACGATCGTTGTGAGCGGTACGCGCGCGCTGCCGCTACTTCACTGCTACGTCCGTCTGCACTGCGTCCGTCTCCACTGCGACGCTCTCCGGTACGTCCGGGATGCCGGCGAGCTTCTCGTGCGCGGCGCGGCACTCGGGCGGTTCGATGCTGATGCGCGGCAGCCTGCGGTCCAGCCAGCCGGGCAGCCACCAGTTGGCGCTGCCGAGCATGTGCATCAGGGCGGGCACGAGCAGGGTGCGCAGGACGAAGGCGTCGATGGCGACGGCGGCGGCGAGGGCGATGCCGAACATCGCGATCACCCGGTCGCCGCTGAGCACGAAGGCGAGGAAGACCGAGATCATGATGACCGCGGCGGAGTTGATCACCCGGCTGGTCTCGGCGAGGCCGACCCGGACGGCGCGGCGGTTGTCGCCGGTCTCCAGCCACTCCTCGTACATCCGGCTGACCAGGAAGACCTGGTAGTCCATCGAGAGGCCGAAGAGCACCGACACCATGATCACGGGCAGGAAGGGCTCGATCGGACCGGCGCGGCCCAGGCCGAGCATTTCGCTGCCCCAGCCCCACTGGAAGACCGCGACGACGACACCGAAGGCTGCGGCGACGGCGGCCACGTTCATCGCGGCGGCCTTGAGCGGGATGCCGATCGAGCGGAAGGCGAGCAGCAGCAGGACGCAGCCGAGCCCGATGACGACCCCGACGAACAGCGGCAGCTTGCCGACGATCACGCCCGCGAAGTCGTCGTACGCCGCTGTCACCCCGCCGACGTTCACGTCCAGGGTGGTGCCCTTCTCGGCACGCGGCAGCACCTCGGTGCGCAGCCGGTCGACAAGGTCGCTGGTGCTGCGGGACTGCGGCGCGGAGTCGGGGACGACGTTGAGATACGCGGTCCGGCCCTGCGCGTCGTAGGTCACGGGGGTCACCGCGGCGACACCCTCGGTGGTGCGCAGCGTGGCGTCGAGGTTGTCGAGGGCGAGCCTGTCCTCGGCCCCGCCGACCGACGTGACCAGGGTGAGGGGACCGTTGACGCCGGGGCCGAAGCCGTCCGCGAGCAGGTCGTAGGCCTGGCGGGTGGAGGTGGACTTCGGGTCGTTGCCCTGGTCGGAGGTGCCCAGGTGCAGGGAGAACGTGGGCAGGGCGAGCACGGCGACGGCCGCGACTGCCACGACGCCCAGCAGCTTGGGGTGCCGTTCGACGAACGCCGACCAGCGGGCGGCGAACCCGGTCGGCAGCTCCGGCTCGGGCCCGTGTTCGAGGAGCCGGCGGCGCTCGCGGCGGCTCAGGGCGCGCGGGCCGATGAAGGACAGCAGGGCGGGCAGCAGGGTCACGGAGGCCGCGACCGTGAGGACGACCGTGAGCGATGCGGCGATCGCGACGCCGTTGAGGAAGCTGAGGCGCAGGATCAGCATCCCCAGCAGGGCGATGCAGACGGTGGCGCCTGCGAAGACGACGGCACGTCCGGTGGTTGCGACGGCCGTGGTGGCGGCCTCGTCGACGGACAGGCCGCGCTTCAGGCCACGCCGGTGCCGGGTGACGATGAACAGGGCGTAGTCGATACCCACGCCCAGCCCGACCAGCATGCCGAGCATGGGGGCGAAGTCGGCGACGGTCATGGCGTGCCCGAGCAGGCCGATCCCGGCGTACGCGGTGCCCACGCCGACCAGGGCGGTGGCGATCGGCAGCAGGGAGGCGGCAAGCGAGCCGAAGGCGAGGAAGAGCACGACCGCGGCAACGACCACGCCGACGATCTCGGAAAGGTGTCCGTTCGTCGGCTCGGTCAGCGCGATGGCGCTGCCGCCCAGCTCCACCTGGAGGCCGGGGCCGTCGGCCGCCTCGGCGGTGTCGACGACGGGCTGCACGTCGGCCTTGGTGAGCTGCTCGACCGGCTTGTCGAAGGTGACGGTGGCGTACGCCGTACGCCCGTCGGCGCTGATCCGGCTCGCGCCCTGGTCGCCGTAGGGACCGGCCACGGAGGCCACCCCCGGCAGCTCGCCGATCCGTTCCAGGGTGCTGTTCATCGTCTGCTCGACGTCGGCGGCCCGAACGGAGCCGGAGGCGGTGTGCCAGACGACCGTGTCGCTGTCGCCGCCGAGGCCGGAGAAGCCGTCCTTGAGGAGCTGGGTGGCGCGGCCGGACTCGGTGCCGGGGACCTCGTAGTTGTTGGAGTACGTGGACCCGGCCGCGGCCGCGGCCGCCGTCATCCCGCAGAACGCGAGGAGCCACAGGACGAGGACGAGGAGTCGGCGTCGGACACACCAGCGGGCGAGGGCTGTCACGATCTGCTCCCGGAGTACGTTGTGTGGATCTTTGACCGGGAACAGCCGTACAAGTCGTACAAGAACTGAAAAGCCCGCAAAGAACACCTGAGCGATACGCCGACACTCTTGCAGGAATAAGCGATCGTTTGTCGTTTTCGCCGCTCTATGGGAGACAAGTCACAGAGTGATGACGACGGCCCTTCCGTACCTGTGGACCGCTCAGTCGACCTGGTCGCCGACCGCCATCACCATCACTCCGGCGATCAGCAGCCACAGCGCCCGCCGGGTGTGCCCGCGGTGCCCGAGGACCGCGGCGGCCGCACAGACGGCGGCACCGAGGGCGTAGGCCGCGGGGGCGAGGGCCGGTGCGGGGCCGACAGAGCGCAGCAGGGCCGCGGCGATGCCCGTCAGGGTCAGCAGGACGCCGGTGACGGACGCCGTCCACCGGGCCCGCCGCGCGTCCTCGGCGTGGCCCTCCGGGCCATCGGGATCGTCGGCGTCGACGTGGACGTCGACGTCGGCTTCGGCGTCGCCCAGGCTCTCCGGATCGCCCGGGCCGATTGGGTCGACCGGGCCGACCGGGTTCTCGGGGCTCTCCGGCTCCCCCTGACCGTCCGCGCCGTCCGCGTCCGCCGACTCCACCGCTTCCGCCGAGTCCGCCGTGTCCTCGGGGTCGTCCGGACCCTCCGGGGCCTTCGGGCCGTCGGGAAGGCCGCTCTCGTCCCGCACCTCGGCCTCGGCTATGTCGGCGTCCCTCTCGGTGTCCGTCGTGGAATCAGTACGTCCGCTCATGGCGGGCGAGCGTAGTCGCTCCGGCCGGGAACTCCGGCCACGGGGCGGACCGGCACCGGCCCGCGCCCCGGCCGTCCGGCGCCCCCGGCAGATCGCCGCCGCCCCGGACAGGTGCATTTTTTGACGGTTCGACCGAGCTCCTGCACCACCCGCTCGCTTCCCGAGGGCCCGAGCGGCCCGGTCGCCCATGTCCGAGATCACATCCCCGGCCGGCCCGCGGGCCGGCCGATCACGCACCTGGGGGGATGCATCGGTGTCGATGCATCCCCCCAGGGTTCACGGATTCGGGACTCAGCCCTCGCTGACGCCCAGCTTCTCCAGGATCAGCTCCTTGACGCGGGCCGCGTCGGCCTGACCGCGCGTGGCCTTCATGACCGCGCCGACCAGGGCTCCGGCCGCGGCCACCTTGCCGCCACGGATCTTGTCCGCGACGCCGGGGTTGCCCGCGATGGCCTCCTCGACGGCGGCCGTGAGCGCGCCCTCGTCGGAGACGACCTTCAGACCGCGCTTGTCGACGACCTCGTCCGGGGTGCCCTCGCCCGCGAGGACGCCCTCGATGACCTGGCGCGCCAGCTTGTCGTTCAGGTCGCCGTTGGAGACCAGCTCGGTGACCCGGGCGACCTGCTCCGGCGTGATGGCCAGCTCGTCCAGCGCCGTGCCGGACTCGTTGGCGCTGCGCGCCAGCTCGCCCATCCACCACTTGCGGGCGGAGGCGGCGTCGGCCCCGGCGTCGATCGTCGCGACGATCAGGTCCAGGGCGCCGGCGTTGAGGATCGACTGCATGTCGGTCCCCGAGATCGCCCACTCCTCGCGGAGCCGGTTGCGGCGTACCAGCGGCAGCTCGGGCAGTCCGGCGCGGATCTCCTCGACCCACTCGCGGGACGGCGCCACCGGCACCAGGTCCGGCTCGGGGAAGTACCGGTAGTCCTCGGCCTCCTCCTTCACGCGGCCCGAGGTCGTCGACCCGGTGTCCTCGTGGAAGTGCCGGGTCTCCTGGATGATCGTGCCGCCGCTGCTCAGCACGGCCGCGTGCCGCTGGATCTCGAAGCGGGCCGCGCGCTCCACGGAACGCAGCGAGTTCACGTTCTTGGTCTCGGAACGCGTGCCGAACTTCTCGGTGCCGTTGGGGCGCAGCGACAGGTTCACGTCGCAGCGCATCTGGCCCATCTCCATCCGGGCCTCGGAGACGCCGAGGGCCTTGATGACCTCGCGCAGCTCACGGACGTACGCCCGCGCGACCTCGGGGGCCCGCTCGCCCGCACCCTCGATCGGCTTGGTGACGATCTCGATGAGCGGGATGCCCGCGCGGTTGTAGTCGAGCAGGGAGTGCGAGGCGCCGTGGATTCGGCCGGTGGCACCACCCACGTGGGTGGACTTGCCGGTGTCCTCCTCCATGTGGGCGCGCTCGATCTCCACGCGGAAGGTCTCGCCGTCCTCCATCTGCACGTCGAGGTATCCGTTGAAGGCGATCGGCTCGTCGTACTGGGAGGTCTGGAAGTTCTTCGGCATGTCCGGATAGAAGTAGTTCTTCCGGGCGAAGCGGCACCACTCGGCGATCTCGCAGTTGAGCGCGAGACCGATCTTGATGGCCGACTCGATACCGATCGCGTTGACGACCGGGAGCGCGCCGGGCATGCCGAGGCAGGTCGGGCAGGTCTGCGAGTTGGGCTCGGCGCCCAGCTCGGTCGAGCACCCGCAGAACATCTTGGTCTTGGTGCCGAGTTCGACATGGACCTCGAGGCCCATGACGGGGTCGTACGACGCCAGCGCGTCCTCGTACGACACCAGGTCGGTCGTGGTGGTCACGGTGAAACTTCCCTCTCAGCCCAGCAGGACGTCGTCGTCGCCCAGCCGCTTCAGCTCGCGGTAAAGGATGGCGAGGCCGGTGACGATCGCGACGGCGGACACCGTGGCGTCGACCAGGCGCAGCGTGTCGTGCTCGGCGCGGGCCTTCTTGATCTGCTTGGCGACACCCAGTGCGCCGAAGGCGGTGGTGGCCATGGACAGGTACGTGCCGGACTTCGACTTCTTGAAGCCCTTGGCCTTGGACAGTGCCTTGCTCACAGCGACGGAGCCTCCTCGATCAGCGGATGCCCCCACCTTTCCACGAAGGCGGCCTCGACGGCGGCGCCGACCTTGTACAGCCGGTCGTCCTTCAGCGCGGGGGCGATGATCTGGAGCCCGACCGGGAGGTTGTCCTCCGGGGCGAGGCCGCAGGGCAGCGACATGGCCGCGTTGCCCGCCAGGTTGGTCGGGATCGTGCACAGGTCCGCGAGGTACATCGCCATCGGGTCGTCGGCGCGCTCGCCGATCGCGAAGGCGGTGGTGGGCGTGGTCGGCGAGACGATCACGTCGACCTGCTCGAACGCCTTCTCGAAGTCGCGCGTGATGAGCGTGCGGACCTTCTGCGCGGAGCCGTAGTACGCGTCGTAGTAGCCGGAGCTCAGGGCGTACGTGCCGAGCATGATGCGGCGCTTGACCTCGGGGCCGAAGCCCGCCTCACGGGTGAGGGAGGTGACGTCCTCGGCCGAGCGGGTGCCGTCGTCGCCGGTGCGCAGGCCGTAGCGCAGGCCGTCGAAGCGGGCCAGGTTGGACGAGCACTCCGAGGGCGCGATCAGGTAGTACGCCGACAGGGCCAGGTCGAAGGACGGGCAGTCCAGCTCGACGATCTCGGCGCCCAGCTCCTTGAGCAGTTCGACGGACTCGTCGAAGCGCTGGATGACACCGGCCTGGTAGCCCTCGCCGCGGAACTGCTTGACGACGCCGACCCGCATGCCGGCCACGCTGCCGTTGCGGGCGGCCTCGACGACCGGCGGGACCGGGGCGTCGATGGAGGTGGAGTCGAGCGGGTCGTGCCCGGCGATCACCTCGTGCAGCAGCGCCGCGTCCAGGACCGTGCGGGCGCAGGGGCCGCCCTGGTCGAGGGAGGACGAGAAGGCGACCATGCCGTAGCGGGAGACCGCGCCGTAGGTCGGCTTCACGCCGACCGTGCCGGTGACGGCGGCCGGCTGGCGGATGGAGCCGCCGGTGTCGGTGCCGATGGCCAGCGGGGCCTGGAAGGAGGCCAGGGCGGCGCTGGAGCCGCCTCCGGAGCCGCCGGGGATCTTGGTCAGGTCCCAGGGGTTGCCGGTCGGGCCGTAGGCGCTGTTCTCGGTCGAGGACCCCATGGCGAACTCGTCCATGTTGGTCTTGCCGAGGATGACCACGTCGGCGGCCTTCAGCCGCTTGGTGAGAGTCGCGTCGTACGGCGGGATCCAGCCCTCGAGGATCTTCGAGCCGACGGTCGTCGGGATGCCCTCGGTGGTGAAGATGTCCTTCAGCGCGAGCGGGACGCCGGCCAGCGGGCCGAGCTTCTCGCCGCGCTCGCGCTTGGCGTCGACGGCGCGGGCCTGCGCGAGGGCGCCCTCGCGGTCGACGTACAGGAAGGCGTGCACCTTCTCGTCGACGGCTTCGATCCGGGCGAGGTGGGCCTCGGTGACCTCGACGGCCGTGAGCTCGCCGGAGGCGATCTTCTCGGCGGTCTCGGCGGCGGTGAGCTTGATGATGTCCGTCATGATGGTCTTAGTCCTCCCCCAGGATCTGCGGCACCTTGAAACGCTGCTGTTCCTGGGCCGGGGCGCCGGAGAGCGCCTGCTCGGGGGTGAGCGACGGACGGACCTCGTCCGCCCGCATGACGTTCGTCAGCGGGAGCGGGTGCGAGGTCGGCGGTACGTCTTGGTCGGCGACCTCGCTGACGCGGGCCACCGCGCCGATGATGTCGTCCAGCTGTCCGGCGAAGTGGTCGAGCTCTTCGCCCTTCAGCTCCAGACGCGCCAGCCGAGCGAGGTGGGCGACCTCCTCGCGCGTGATGCCAGGCATGCAGCGTTCCTCTGGGGTGAGTGAGTGGTTTGGCCCCAATCCTAGGGGGCCGGGCGCGGTGCACGCGCAACGGTTTACCCCGGACCGGCCCCCGGGCCCTCGTCAGCGGCGGCCGTCCCAGGCCTTGCTGCGCAGGAAGTGGTTGTCGTAGAGCTCCTGCACCTCCAGCAGACTCTCCGGGCTCACCTCACCCAGGCGGATGCGCTGGAGGTGGCGGAAGTAGCCGAAGCGCTCGACGCCCGGGGTGATCACGACGAGGATGTCGGCCGCGCTGCCGGGGGCGGCGGCGAAGGCGTGCGGCCTGCCCGGCGGGACGATCACCAGGTCGCCGCGTTCGGCGGTGACGACGTCGTCGCCGGAGAGCAGTTCGGCGACGCCGCCCAGCACGAAGAACATCTCGGCGGAGTTGCGGTGCAGGTGCGGGCGGGCGCCGTCGGCGCCCTGCGCGAGGGTGACCCGCACGGTGGACAGCGCCCCGCCGGAGGCGCTGCTGTCGGCCAGCAGCCGGACGGCGACGGGATCGTCGCCGATCTTCTCGGCCTCCGCCTCACGGACGATCACGGACGAATCGAACTTCGGCACGAACATCGACATGGCCAAACCCCCTGTTGATCACAACGGAACAGAGATCACAACGGAACAGAACCGACAGCACGGGATGCAACTGGTCGTAGCGAGCGAGTTCAGACCGCGAAGAGCAGTCCGGCGCTGATCAGCACCACCACCGCGGTGGCGAAGTGGATCCCGAAGGCGGTCGCCTTCGAGCCGCCGTGGCGCAGCACTATCAGCGTGTCGGCGAGCGGCACGAGCGCCACCACGAGCATGAACCACGCCTCGGCGCGGGCACCGGCGAACGCGAGAAGAGCCAGTCCCATCAGGCCGAAGACACTGTCCTTCGATCCCTTGACCGTGAGGTAGGCGCCGGCGTCCGCGGCGGGGTCCGCGGGGACGCCGTAACCGGTGGCGGCGGAGCCGGGCTGGAACAGGAACCGGTACCCGATGAACACGACGAACAGGTCGAGCACGACAGCCAGGGTGTACGCGGTGACGGTCACGTCGGAACTCCTTGCTAGCAGCGCTAGGGACAAGAGCGAAGCTAGCAGAGCGGCGGCAGAATGGCTAGCGATGCTAGAATCACGGTCATGTCGATCCAGACGCGCCGGGAGCGCGAACGAGCGGAACGCGAGCGGCTGATCGTCACGGTCGCGCGGGAACTGGCCGAGGCCGAGGGCTGGGACGCGGTCACCACACGGCGGCTGGCCGCCGAGATCGAGTACAGCCAGCCGGTCCTCTACAGCCACTTCAAGGACAAGGGCGCCATCATGGCGGCGGTCGCGGTGCAGGGGTGCGCGGAGCTGGCCGTCGAGCTGCGCACGGCCCGTACGGCGGCCGGCGACGACGCCGGGGGCGCGCTGGCGGCGGTGGGCGAGGCGTACACCTCCTTCGCACAGCGGCGGCCCGCGCTGTACGACGCGATGTTCACGCACCTGGTGGACCTGCCCTTCGCCACGCTCCAGGCTCCGCCGGAGCTCCAGGAAGCGTTCGGGGAGCTGTACGGCGCCGTGCTGCCGATCGCGGCCGACGGCGACGACCCGGGCCTGCTCACGGAGACGTTCTGGGCGGGGCTGCACGGGCTGGTGACCCTCATGCGCAGCGGGCGGCTGCCCGCGGGCGCCCACGACCGCCGACTGGCCCTGCTGATCGGCCACTTCACGGCGGGCACGTCCTGACGTCCTGAACCGGACGGGGCGAACAGACCCCGGACACGGCGGACCCCGCGTATGACGTGCCCCGCGTACGGCGGGGTCGGCGGGTCGGCCGGAGCAGGGTCGGCGGACCGACCGTCAGTCGTCGGACGCCGCCGCGGGCAGGGCCGCTGCCGGGCGCTGCCAGCCGCGCGGCCCGCGTGCCCGCAACCAGGCCGTGGTCTCCTCGGGTGGCATCGCGGCGGCGACCAGCCAGCCCTGTACGGCGTCGCAGCGGAGGTCGCGCAGCCGTTCCCAGGTCTCGTCGTCCTCGACACCCTCGGCGACGACCAGCAGGCCCAGGGAATGGGCCAGGTCGATCGTGCAGCGGACGATCTCCGCGTCCTCCGGGTCCACGGCCAGCCGGGCCACGAACGAGCGGTCGATCTTCAGCTCGCTGACCGGCAGCCGGCGCAGATGCACCAGCGAGGAGTAGCCGGTGCCGAAGTCGTCCAGCGACATCTTCACGCCGTGCCCGGTCAGCGCGGCGAGGGTGTCGGCGGCCCGCTGCGGGTCCTCCAGCAGGACGTGTTCCGTTATCTCCAGCTGGAGCGCCCCGGCGGGCACTCCGTGCCGGGCGAGACGGGCGGCGACGGAGCCCGCAAAGCCGGGCGTGTGGACGTCGCGCGGGGAGACGTTGACCGCGACCGGCACGTACAAACCCTCGGCGCGCCACCGGGCGACCTGCGCCAGCGCCGTCTCCAGGACGTACTCCGTCAGATGCGGCATCAGCCCGGAGGACTCGGCGATCGCTATGAACTCGTCCGGCGGGACCTTGCCGCGCTCGGGGTGCACCCAGCGGACCAGCGCCTCCAGGCCGGCCACCTGTCCGTCGAAGCGGACCTTGGGCTGGTAGTGCAGCTGGACCTCGTGGGCGTCGAGGGCGCGGCGCAGATCACCCAGCAGGCCGAGCCGGTCCGGGGTGTTCGAGTCGCGCTTGGACTCGTAGACCTCGACCCCCGTACGGTCCCGCTTCGCCTGGTACATGGCGACGTCCGCCCGGCGCAGCATCCCCTCGGCGTCGAGGGCGTGGTCGGGGAAGACGGCGACGCCCGCACTGGCCTCCAGGACGAGGGTGAGTCCGTCGAGGTCGAGCGGGGAGCTGAGGGCGGCGACCAGGCCGCGGGCGATGCGGGTGGCGGACGTGGTGGAGTCGGCGACCGGCAGTAACACGGCGAACTCGTCTCCGCCGAGCCGCGCGGCCTCCGCCCCGCGCGGCAGGGCCACCCGCAGCCGGTCGGCTATCTGGAGCAGCAGCCGGTCGCCGGCCAGATGGCCCAGGGTGTCGTTGACCGAACGGAAGCGGTCCAGGTCGATCAGCATCAGGGCGGAGCGGGCGCCTATGCGCTCGGCGTCGTCCAGGGCCGTCCAGATACGTTCCAGCAGCCACTGACGGTTGGGCAGACCGGTGAGCGGGTCGCGCAGTTGCTCCTCGGCGCGGGCCCGGGCTATCCACAGGGTGGAGTCGAGGGCGACCAGCGGGATGGAGAACAGCGGCAGCAGGACGGGTTCGGCGGCGGCGACCACGCAGACCAGGGGGGCTATGCCGAGCAGCGCGACCACGACCAGGCCCTGTCTGACCAGGGCGGTGCGGGCGACGGTGGGCACTCCGGCGTTGCGCGCGGAGTGCAGGTACCACAGCAGGGTGCGGGTCACCGCGAGATAGGCGGCCGCGACCAGCACCACCTGGGGGGCCGTGTAGAGGGTCCAGCTGCCGGGATCCCAGGGGGCCTCGACGGACGGCACCCGCCCGAAGGCCGCGAGCACCAGGGCCCCGGCGCCGATGCCGAGGATGTCCACCGCGCCGTGCAGGACGCCCTGCCGCCAGCGGTGGCGCCTGGCTATGCCGACCAGTACGACGACGGTGAGGCTGACCATGCCGGCCGCGACCCAGCCGTAGAGCAGCAGCACGGCGAGCGTGAGGGCGGCGCCCGATCCGGTGCCGCCCCACCAGCGGGAGCGGCCCAGCATGACCAGGTGGCCGACGATGATGCCGGTCAGGATGGCCAGCGACCAGCCGACGGTGCCGCACGGGAAGAGCGCGTGGCTGCCGGTGAACGCCCGGTAGAAACCGGCGCCCAGGACGAGGGCGGCCGCCGCGACGACCGCCGCGGGCAGCGCGGGCCAGGACAGGTGACGTTCGGTTTCGGCACCGGGCAGGTCGGCCACGAGGTCGTGGGCGGAGCCGTCCACGGGGGTGCGCAGGACGATCGCGCGCCCCTCCGCACCCTCGTGCGCCGAAGGCCGCGTCCCCCACCGGCTGTCCCGCCAGGCGCCGGTGACCCGGCGCAGGCGCAGCCGTGCGTCCGGAGCGGCGCTCTCGGTCGGTTCCATTCCCGTCCCTCTCACAGCCGGCAGTGCCCACACCGCACGGCCCGATGCCCGACAACCTGCGACGGCGCCGGGCTGGAAAGCCCTTCCCCGTACCCACCAGGAGCAGGGGGATGCCCCGGCCGCAGCCGGGCACGGCAGGCGCACATCCCAACAGTAGGCCGCAGAAGGCATCCACGGGCAGCGGTCGTCGACGGTTGCCCGATTGAACCCCCGCCACCCCTATGCATCTGGTATGCGCCGATCGGGTGGCCTTCCACCGCTACTCCGCGGCCGGAAGGGCGACTTCGGCGGCCGCCTCCGGCCCTTGTTCCAGCAGCACACCGAAGCCGTCCTCGTTCAGGACGGGCACCTTCAGCTGCATCGCCTTGTCGTACTTCGATCCAGGGCTGTCACCCACAACGACGAACGACGTCTTCTTCGAGACCGAACCGGTCACCTTCGCACCGCGGCTCTGCAGCGCGTCCTTGGCGCCGTCGCGGGTGAAGTGCTCCAGGGTGCCGGTCACCACGACGGTGAGCCCCTCCAGCGGGCGCGGTCCCTGGTCCTGACCGGAACTCTCCTCCGCCATGCGGACGCCGGCGGCCTTCCACTTGCGCAGGATCTCCTGGTGCCACTCCTCGGCGAACCACTCCTTGAGGGAGGCGGCGATGATGGCGCCGACCCCGTCGGTGTTCGCCAGTTCCTCCTCGGTGGCCTGCTCGATGCGGTCGATGGAGCCGAACTCACGGGCCAGCGCCTCGGCCGCGACCGGTCCCACATGGCGGATCGACAGGCCGGTCAGGACACGGGAGAGCGGCCGCTCCTTGGCGGCCGCGATGTTCTCCAGCATCGCAAGCGCGTTCTTGCGGGGCTCACCCTGCTGGTTGGCGAAAACGGTGGCGATCTTCTCTTCGCCGGTCTTCGGGTCGCGCTTGGGCAGGCCGCTGTCCTGGTCGCGCACGTACGCCTTGATGGGCAGCAGTTGCTCGATGGTGAGGTCGAACAGATCGCCCTCGTCCGTCAGCGGCGGAGTGGCGGGCTCCAGCGGCTTGGTGAGGGCCGCTGCGGCCACGTAGCCGAACTGTTCGATGTCCAGTGCCTTGCGTCCCGCGAGATAGAACAGCCGTTCACGCAACTGGGCGGGGCAGGTCCGCGCGTTGGGGCAGCGAAGGTCGACGTCGCCCTCCTTCATCGGCCTGAGCGGCGTACCGCACTCGGGGCACTCGGCGGGCATCACGAACTCCCGCTCGCTGCCGTCGCGCAGATCGACGACCGGGCCGAGGATCTCCGGGATGACGTCACCGGCCTTGCGCAGCACCACGGTGTCCCCGATCAGGACACCCTTGGCCTTGACCACGTCCTGGTTGTGCAAGGTCGCGAACTCGACCTCCGAACCGGCCACCGTGACCGGCTCGACCTGCGCGTACGGCGTGACCCGGCCGGTACGCCCCACCCCCACACGGATGTTGACGAGCTTGGTGTTCACCTCCTCCGGCGCGTACTTGTACGCGATGGCCCAGCGCGGGGCACGGGAGGTGGAGCCGAGGCGGCCCTGGAGCGGGATCTCGTCGAGCTTGACGACCACGCCGTCGATCTCGTGCTCCACGGAGTGGCGGTTCTCGCCGTAGTACGCGATGAACTCCCGTACGCCGTCGAGGTCGTCGACCACCTTGTTGTGCCGGGAGGTGGGCAGGCCCCAGGTCGCCAGCAGGTCGTACGCCTCGGAGAGCCGGGCGAGCGGCTCGAAGCCCTCCAGGGCGCCGATGCCGTGGACGACCATGTGGAGCGGCCTGGACGCGGTGACCCTCGGGTCCTTCTGGCGCAGCGAACCCGCTGCCGCGTTGCGCGGGTTGGAGAACGGTTTGTCGCCGGCCTCGACCAGCCGGGCGTTGAGTCCCTCGAACCCCTCCATCGGGAAGTAGACCTCGCCGCGGATCTCCACGAGGTCCGGGACGTGCTCGCCGGTCAGCCGGTCGGGGATGTCGGCGATCGTCCGGACGTTGGGCGTGACGTCCTCGCCGGTGCGGCCGTCGCCGCGGGTCGCCGCGCGGGTGAGGCGGCCGTGCTCGTAGGTGAGGTTGACGGCGAGGCCGTCGACCTTCAGCTCGCACAGGAAGTGGTACGCGGAGGCGCCCACGTCCCGGTGGACGCGCTCCGCCCAGGCGGCGAGCCCCAGGTCGTCGAAGGCGTTGTCCAGCGAGAGCATGCGCTCCCGGTGCTGGACAGCCGTGAACTCCGTCTCGTACGCCCCCGCGACCTTCTGCGTAGGCGAGTCGGGTGTGCGCAGCCCGGGGTGCTCCTCCTCCAGTGCCTCCAGTGCGCGCAGGAGTCGGTCGAACTCCGCGTCGCTCACGACGGGAGCGTCCTTCACGTAGTACCGGAAGCGGTGCTCCTCGATCTGCTCGGCGAGCTGCGCGTGCTGCTCCCGTGCCTCGGCGGGCACCGTCGTCTCCGCCTGCTGGTCGCCGGCCACCGTGTCGTCCTCCCGTTACTCTGGGTTGTCCGCGAGGGACCTCGCCGCCGAAACGCAGTGGGCGAGCGCCCTGCGGGCGTACGCGGGGGACGCCCCCGCGAGGCCGCAGGACGGAGTGACCGTCACCGCTTCCGCGAGAAGCCCCGGTTGCAGTCCCAGCCTGCGCCACAGCGTTCTGACACCCATGACGCTACCGGCAGGGTCCGACAATGCGGAGTCCGTGCCGGGCACGACACCGGCGAAGAGCCGGGTGCCCGCCTCCACCGCCTCACCGATCGCGTCGTCGTCACGCTCGGTGATCAGCGAGAAGTCGAAGGACACGGCCGCCGCTCCGGCCCGGCGCAGCAGCGCGAACGGGACGTCCGGCGCGCAGGAGTGGACCACGACCGGGTCCTCGCCGTGCACCGCGACGACGTCGCGCAGGGTGGCCTCCACCAGCTGCCGGTCGACGGCGCGGTGAGTGCGGTAGCCGCTGGCCGACTTCACCTGGCCGCGCAGCACGGCGGTGAGTGAGGGCTCGTCGAGCTGGAGGACGAGCCGGGCGCCGGGGATGCGGCGGCGCACCTCGGCGAGGTGCAGCCGCAGTCCCTCGGCGAGCGAGGCGGCCAGGTCGCGGCAGGCGCCGGGGTCGGAGAGCGCGACCTCGCCGTTCCTCAGCTCCAGCGCGGCGGCCAGCGTCCAGGGGCCCACCGCCTGCACCTTCAGCGGACCCGTGTACTCCTGGGTGAACTCCTCCAGCGCGTCCAGGTCCTCCCCCAGCCAGGACCTGGCCCGTCTGGTGTCCCGTCCGGGCCGGTCCCCGAGCCGCCAGCCGCTGGGCTCCACGCGCGCGTACAGCTCGACGAGCATCCCGGCGGTCCGCCCGACCATGTCCGCGCCGGGGCCGCGGGCCGGCAGCTCGGTCAGGAACGGGAAGTCCTCGAAGGACCCGGCGACGGTCTTGGCGGCCTCCCGGGCGTCGCCGCCGGGCATCGAGCCGATCCCGGTCGCGGGGCCGAAGCCGGCCTGGCTGTTTTCGCTCACCCCGGAAGCCTACGTAACCCGCGGGGAGCCCCCCGCCACCGCCGGTCGTCGCGCACCGCCGCCGGTCACCGCGGGCTCACCGTCCCGGCCGTACCGTCAGGTCGTTGACCTCCGCGTCCCGGGGCAGGTCGAGGGCCATCAGGATCGCCGTCGCGACGGACTCGGGGTCGATCCACCGCGCCGGGTCGTACTCCTTGCCCTCCTGCTGGTGGACCTTGGCCTGCATCGGGCTGGCGGTGCGCCCGGGGTAGACGGAGGTGACCCGGACGCCGTTCGCGTGCTCCTCGTGGCGCAGGGAGTCGGCGAGGGCCTTCAGGCCGTGCTTGGAGGCCGCGTACGCCGACCAGTCGGCGTGGGCGTTGAGCCCGGCACCGGAGTTGACGAAGATCACGTGCCCCTGGGCGACCCGCAGCTGGGGCAGGAAGTGGCGGGTCAGCTCCGCGGGGGCGATCAGGTTGACGTTCAGCTGGTGACGCCACGACTTGGGGGTCAGGTCGCCGACCGGCCCCAGGTCGACCACGCCCGCGATGTGCAGCAGGGAGTCCACCCGGTCCGGCAGGCTCTGGTGGGAGAACGCCCAGCTCAGCTTGTCGGGATCCGCCAGGTCACCGACCAGCGTGCGCGCCCCGTCGAACTCGGCAGCCAGTTCCTTCGCACGGCCGGCGTCGCGCGCGTGCAGCACGAGTTCGTCGCCGCGCTCGTGCAGACGGCGGGCGACGGCCGCGCCGATGCCCGACCCCGCCCCGGTGATCACATGAGTAGCCATGCCGCCATGCTCGCATCACCCCAGGCCGGCGCCCGCGGCGGGAGCCGCCGGTGTCGCGGCCTCCAGGTAGGCCAGCGCGGCGAGCGGCTCCTGCGCGAAGAACACCAGTTCGGCGAGGGGGCGGGGCAGGAAGCCCTCGGCCTCCATGCGCCGGAACTGCGTCTCCAGGCCGTCGTAGAAGCCCGCGGTGTTCAGCAGGACGACCGGCTTCTCGGTGTGCCCGTGCTTCTTCAGCTCCAGGATCTCGGTCGCCTCGTCCAGCGTCCCGGTCCCGCCGACCATCACCACCACCGCGTCGGCCTTCTCCAGCAGCAGCCGCTTGCGCTCGGCCAGGTCGCGCGCGATCACCATCTCGTCGGCGCCCGGGCGGGTCCTGGCCGCCAGAAAGTCCACGGAGACCCCGACGAGCCGCCCGCCGGTCTCCTGCACGCCGTCGGCGACCACCTTCATCAGACCGACGTCGGAGCCGCCCCAGACCAGGGTGTGGCCGCCCTTGCCGAGCAGTTGCGCGAACTCGCGCGCGGGGCGGGTGTAGCGGTCGTCGAGGTCGGCGGCGGAGAGGAAGACACAGATACGCATACGGGACACGGTACGCGGGAAGAAGCGGCGCCCGGCGGGCGCTGTCCCCGGTATGGCTGAAGGACACACGATCACCATCGAGCAGGGCACGCAGCGCGTCCGGGTCGTCCACGACGGCCGGACCCTGGCGGAGAGCGACCGTCCCCTGGTGCTGCGCGAGACGGGCTGTCCCGCGCGGTACTACATCCCGGCCGACGACGTCCGCCTCGACCTGCTGACCCCCTCCGACACGCACACGTACTGCCCCTTCAAGGGCACGGCCTCGTACTGGTCGCTGCCGGACGCGGCGGACGCCGTCTGGTTCTATCCCGACCCGAAGCCGGACGTCGCCGAGATCAAGGACCACCTCTGCTTCTACGAAGTGGAGGTGTTGTGAGCGACTAATCCGGTGCCGAGTGGCAGTCTCGTCAGACATGGACAACAAGACCATCTCGCGCGACGGGACCTCCCTCGCCTACGAACGCACCGGACAGGGCCCGGCGGTCGTCCTGGTGAGCGGTGCCATGTCCACGGGCGGCACGATGGCGCCCCTGGCCGCGGCCCTCTCGGACCGCTTCAGCGTCGTCGTGTACGACCGCCGGGGCCGCGGCGGCAGCGGTGACACCGCTCCGTACGCGGTGGACCGTGAGGTCGAGGACATCGCCGCGCTGATCGAGGCGGTGGGCGGCGAGGCGCAGCTGTGCGGTGTCTCCTCGGGTGGCGCGCTGGTCCTGGCGGCGGCCGCCGCCGGGGTGCCGGCGCGTCAGGTCGCGGTGTACGAGACGCCGTTCGCCGACTTCGGGGGCGGCGGTGCGAAGGAACGCGCCGAGTACACCGAGAACCTGGACCGGGCGCTGGCCGAGGGGCGGCGCGGGGACGCGGTCACGCTGTTCCTGCGGCTGACCGGCCTGGCCGAGGGGATGATCGACAGCGCCCGGCAGTCCCCCATGTGGCCCGCCATGGAGGCGGCCGCCCCGACCCTGGCCTACGACAACACCGTCATGGGCGACGGCCTGGTCCCCCGCGAGCGGCTGGCCTCGGTCGGCGTGCCGGTGCTGGCCGTCGCGGGCGGGGCCAGCCCGGCATGGCTGCGCGAGGCGACCAGGGCGGTCGCCGAGACCGTGCCCCAGGGGGCCTACCGCGTCCTGGAGGGCCAGACCCACATGGTGGACCCGACCGCGCTCGCACCGGTGCTGGCGGAGTTCTTCGGCGAGTAGCCCGCGCCGGAAGGGCTCGCGCCGCCCGCGCCGTGCCGGGTCGGCTCGCACCGCCCGCACGGCGCCGGAGGGCTCACGCCGTCCGCGTGGTGCCGAGTGGGCTCGCACCGCCCGCACGGTGCCGGGTGGGCTCCGGACGCCCTCGCGACGCCCCGGGAGGGCTCAGGCCGCCCCGGCCGTCGCCCGTACCGTCGTCGCGATCGTGGCCGAGCCCACCACGCGGGTGCCGTCGTACAGCACGATCGCCTGGCCGGGGGCGACACCGCGGACCGGCTCGGTGAACGTGACCCGCAGCTCGCCGTCGACGAGGTGCGCGCTCACCTCCGTCTCGCCGCCGTGGGCGCGCAGCTGGGCGGTGTAGGTACCGGGGCCGGCCGGGGCGGCGCCGCACCAGCGGGGCTTGATCGCGGTCAGGGCGGACACGTCGAGGGAGGCCGCCGGACCGACCGTGACCGTGTTGTTCACCGGCGAGATGTCGAGGACGTAGCGCGGCTTGCCGTCCGCGGCCGGGACGCCGATGCGCAGTCCCTTGCGCTGGCCGATGGTGAAGCCGTACGCGCCCTCGTGGGTGCCCAGCCTGGCGCCGGACTCGTCGACGATGTCGCCCTCCGCCTTGCCCAGCCGGTCGGCCAGGAAGCCCTGGGTGTCGCCGTCGGCGATGAAGCAGATGTCGTGCGAGTCGGGCTTCTTGGCCACGGCCAGGCCCCGGCGCTCGGCCTCGGCGCGGATCTCGTCCTTCGTGGTGAGCGTGTCGCCGAGCGGGAAGAGGGCGTGCGCCAGCTGGCGGTCGTCCAGCACACCGAGGACGTACGACTGGTCCTTGGCCATGTCGGAGGCGCGGTGCAGTTCGCGGGTGCCGTCCTCGCGGACCAGCACCTTCGCGTAGTGGCCCGTGCACACCGCGTCGAAGCCCAGCGCCAGCGCCTTGTCCAGCAGGGCGGCGAACTTGATCTTCTCGTTGCAGCGCAGGCACGGGTTCGGGGTGCGTCCCGCCTCGTACTCGGCGACGAAGTCCTCGACCACGTCCTCGCGGAAGCGGTCGGCGAGGTCCCAGACGTAGAACGGGATACCGATGACGTCCGCCGCGCGCCGGGCGTCGCGCGAGTCCTCGATCGTGCAGCAGCCACGCGCGCCGGTGCGGAAGGACTGCGGGTTGGCGGAGAGCGCGAGATGGACTCCGGTCACGTCGTGGCCCGCTTCGGCCGCGCGGGCGGCGGCGACTGCGGAGTCGACGCCACCGGACATGGCGGCGAGGACGCGGAGGGGGCGGGAGCGCGGGGTGTCAGTCATAGCGCTTCAAGGGTAAGGGGGCGCGGGAACCGGAGCTCGCGGGTTTGCGTTGACGATCACATGGGGGAGAAGCGGGCGGGAGCGAAGAGCGGCGACGCGGATCAGCGGATCGGGCGGCGCGGGCTGCTGATCGGCGGGATCGCGGCCGCGGTGGGCACCGCCGCGCTCGCGCGCCGGGAGCTGGGGCACCTGTGGTGGCGGCTGCCCGGCGTGGAGAAGCCGCGGGTGGCGGGGGCGGTCGATTTCCGGGGTGCGCGGTGGGTGGCGGCCTCGCCGGCGAACTACCGCCGGGCGGACCGGCCGGACGACTACGCGATCGACCGGGTGGTCGTCCATGTCACCCAGGGCGGTTTCGACAGCGCGGTGAAGGCGTTCCAGGATCCGCGGCACGGGGCGGCGGCCCACTACATCGTGCGCAAGGACGGGCACGTCACGCAGATGATCCGGGAGCTGGACGTGGCGTTCCACGCGGGCAACCGGTCGTATAACGAGCGCAGTGTCGGCATCGAGCACGAGGGCTTCGTGGAGCGGGCCTCGTCGTTCACCGAGGCGATGTACGAGGGTTCGGCCCGGCTGACGGCGGCGATATGCGCGCGGTACGGGATACCCGTCGACCGTGCGCACATCATCGGGCACGTGGAGGTGCCGGGCACGGACCACACGGATCCCGGGCCGCACTGGGACTGGCCGCGGTACCTGCGGCTGGTGCGGGCGGCGGGTGCCGCCTCGGCGCGGCCGCACGCGACGGCGTGAGCGTCCCGCGGTCCGGTCCGCGCGACAGTCCGGCCGAGGGGCACGTGACGCACATCACGCCGTGACGCCCGTGCGGCGGCCCCCTGGTGACGGCGGACCAGGCCCTCCCCCGGGCTCTACGTCAGCCCCGGCCCTACGTCAGTCCCGCCGCCCGTGCGCGTTCGACCGCAGGGCCGATCACCTTGGCGACCGCGTCGACGTCCGCCTGGGTGGAGGTGTGGCCGAAGGAGAAGCGCAGGGTGCCGCGGGCCAGGTCCGGGTCGGTGCCGGTGGCGAGGAGGACATGGCTGGGCTGGGCCACGCCCGCGGTGCAGGCGGAGCCCGTGGAGCACTCGACGCCCTGGGCGTCCAGCAGCAGGAGCAGGGAGTCGCCCTCGCAGCCCGGGAAGGTGAAGTGCGCGTTGGCCGGGAGGCGGCCGGCCGGGTCGGGGTCGCCGCCCAGGATCGCGTCGGGCACCGCGGCGCGGACCCTGGTGACCAGGTCGTCCCGCAGCGCGCCGATCTCGCGGGCGAACCGCTCGCGCCCCTCGGCCGCCAGCCGGCCGGCCACGCCGAAGGAGGCGATCGCCGGGACGTCGAGGGTGCCGGAGCGGACATGGCGCTCCTGGCCGCCGCCGTGCAGCACGGGTACGGGGGTGTACTCGCGGCCCAGGAGCAGGGCGCCGATGCCGTACGGGCCGCCGATCTTGTGGCCCGAGACCGTCATCGCGGCGAGGCCGGAGGCGGCGAAGTCGACCGGGACCTGTCCGAAGGCCTGGACCGCGTCGGCGTGCAACGGGATGCCGGACTCCGCCGCCACTTCGGCGAGTTCACGGACCGGAAGGATCGTGCCGATCTCGTTGTTGGCCCACATCACCGTGACCAGGGCGACGTCGTCCGGGTCGCGGGCGATGGCCTCACGGAGGGCCTCGGGGTGGACCCGGCCGTGGGAGTCGACCGGGAGGTACTCCACGGTGGCGCCCTCGTGCTCGGCCAGCCAGTGCACGGCGTCGAGGACCGCATGGTGTTCGACGGGGCTGGCCAGGACACGGGTCCGGCGCGGATCGGCGGCCCGCCTGGACCAGTACAGGCCCTTGACCGCGAGGTTGTCCGCCTCGGTGCCGCCGGCGGTGAAGACGACCTCGCTGGGGCGGGCGCCGAGCGCCTCCGCGAGGGTCTCGCGGGACTCCTCGACCGTACGGCGGGCTCTGCGGCCGGATGCGTGGAGGGAGGAGGCGTTGCCGGTGACACCCAGCTGGGCGGTCAGGGCCTCTGCCGCCTCCGGGAGCATCGGGGTGGTCGCGGCGTGGTCGAGGTATGCCATGGTGAGCCCGATTCTACGGGCCCTGCCGATCGGCACGGGGCTGCGGGCCCCCACCCGCAGCCGCGTCGGCGTCGGCCGGTCCCCGGGCTCAGAAGCCCCACGACACCGTGCTGTCCGCCTGCATGAACGCCACCAGGAGCAGCAGGTCGGCGACGCCCAGGGCCAGCCCCAGCCAGGCGCGGCCGCGACGGGCGGTGCCGCGCCACAGGGCGACCGCCGCCAGGGTGATGGCGATCGGGCCGAGGAAGAGGTTGAGGGCGAGGAGGCCGAGCAGGCCGAGGATGAAGGACGCGACGGCCATGCCGTCGGTGTCCCGGGTGCGGGTGCGGCGCGTGGCAGGTGCGGTGAGTTGCATGGCGGTCAGCTCCCGGCGGTCGGACGGGCGGAGGTGGGCCGGTGGGCCGAGGCGCGGCGGCGGCCGTGCAGCTCGCGCAGGGCGAAGATGCCGAGCCAGGCCGCGACGACGACGGCGACGGCGGCGGTGAAGGTCAGCGGCGCGTGGGCGACGGTGCCCATGACCACGCCGAGCAGCAGGAGTGCGGCGACGAGGAACAGCATGTGTTCGGATCCCCCTCCGGGATACCTCTCGTGGATGCGTCTTGCGGCTCGTGATACGCCTCAAGGCGGCTTGGTGAACGGTTGTGGTTACAGTTGTTCACTGACTCTTGAGTCTAACGTGCGCGACGGCTTTCCAATTCCAGAGAACAGTTGTTAACTAGGTGTCATGAGTCACACCCTCGGCATCCGGCAGGCGCAGAAGCAGAAGACCCGGCAGGCGCTGCTGGAAGCGGCGCTGGGCCTGCTGGAGGAGCAGAGCCTGAGCAGTCTCGGCCTGCGCGAGGTGACCCGCGCCGTCGGTGTGGCGCCGACGGCCTTCTACCGGCACTTCCGCTCCACCGCCGACCTGGGCGTGGCCCTGGTCGAGGAGGCGCTGGGCAGCCTGCACCCGATGATCCGCACGACGGTCACCGCCGCCGACACCGGTGACGAACGCATCGCGCGTGCCGTGCAGTTGATCGCCGGCCATGTGCAGGCCCATCCGGCGCACGTCCGCTTCATCGCGCGTGAGCGGCACGGCGGGGTGCAGCCGGTGCGCGAGGCGATCCGGGACCAACTGGTCCGGTTCGCCGAGGAGGTGCGGGACGAACTGGCCAAGGACCGCGTGTCCGAGGGGTGGAGCGACGCGGACCTGCTGATGCTCGCGCAGCTCTACGTCGACCAGATGCTCATCACCGCCTCGCTCTTCCTGGAGAGCCTGGACGCCCCGCAGGAGGAGCAGGAGCGCATCCGGCAGGTCGCCACCCGGCAGCTGCGGCTCATCGGCATCGGCCGTCGGCACTGGCTCGACTGACCGGCGACGAAGCGCGCGGAGGCGCCGTACCCGACGACCGGGTACGGCGCCTCGCGCCTTGCGGCTCGTACGGCTCGTACGGCTCGTACGGCGTGACGGTTCAGCCCTGCTGGGCCTGCTGCTGCCCCTGGCCGCCGCCCGCACCGCCGCAGCCGCCGGGACCGCCCTGGCCGCCGCCCTGCGCACCGCCGGGACCGCCGCTGGGCATCCCGCTCGGCATTCCGCCGGGCATCCCCGACGGGATGCCCGTGGGGGTGCCGCCGGGCATCCCCGACGGGGCGCCCGAGGGGCGGCCGCTCGGCATGCCGGAGGCGTTCCGGCCCGGCATGCCGGACGGCGCCTGGCACGCCTGCTGCCCGGAGCTGCCGCTGTCCGAGGACGAGTCGCCCGAGCCGCAGGCCGCCAGGACCAGAGGCGAGATCGCCAGCAGGGCCACGGCGGGGACGAGACGCGCACGCTTCATGAGAGACAACTTCAGGGAAAATGAGGGGCCGTTGAGAGGGGCACTCAACCAACGGCCCATGAGGCTTCCTTGGGGGCCCGCTGTCCCTGGCCTGTCAATCGGGCAAAGCACGCCTCAAAGCACCGCGCCGGCCTGCGCGTTCACAGATCCCCGGCCGGTACAGCCGGTACGGGGCCGGGACGGAACCCGGCCGGCGCCGGCCCTGCTCAGCCGAGCCTGACCCGGGCCAGTTGCCGGGACTGCGCCACCAGCCGGCCGGCGCTGTCCCAGACCTCGGCGTCCTCCTCCAGGAAGCCGCCGGCGAGGTTGCGGGTGGTGATGGCGACGCGCAGCGGACCCGGGGCGGGGCGGCAGCGGACGTGGACGGTGAGCTCGACCGTCGGGACCCAGCCGGACAGGCCGATCTCGAAGGCGGTGGGCGGCAGCGCGTCCACCGCGAGCAGCAGGGAGAGCGGATCGGCGTCCCGGCCGTCGGCCAGGCCGAACCAGGCCCGCATCTCCCCCTTGCCGGACGGCTTGCCGAGCGCCCAGCCCAGGGTCGACGGGTCCAGCTTGAGGAACAGACGGTCGGTGATGGCCGAGCTGCCCGGGACCGGGGCCGGCGCGTCCTGGGGCCCGAAGCACTGCTCCGGCGGCGGCATCTCGGGCGGCCGGGCCGCCGTACGGACGTCGTCGGGCAGGGCGCCGAGGTCGCCGTAGGAGGCGAGGACGCGGATCCGCTCGACCTCGTTGCCCTGGTCGTCGAGCTGGAAGAGCGAGGCCTGGCCGGTGGAGAGGGTGCGGCCGGTGCGGGCGGTCTCGGTGCGCACGACCGCCGGGCCGGGCTGCGATGCCGTCAGATAGTGCGCCGAGATCGTGAACGGGTCCGGATGCGGCAGGGCGTCGGCGAGCGCGCGGCCCAGGACGGCCAGCAGATAGCCGCCGTTGACGGCGCTGATGATGGTCCAGCCGGCCGAGAGCTCGATGTCGTAGACACCGGGTTCGCGGCGGGTGAGCGCGGTGTCCCGGTCGAACTCGCTGTCGCCGATCGCGGCCCGCGACGGGGACGCCCCGGTGCCGGTGGAGCCGAGAACGGCGGACGGTACGGTAGCTGCTTCTGACATGCCTGAACCGTACAAGAAGAAATTACTAAGCGGTAGCTTTGGGACGCTTTCACAGGGCAGGCGGATACGCAGTCGGGTGAGGTTCCGGCAATTTCTTGGTAAGTGTCCGTACTCGTCCGTAACCTCGAGGCCTTCATCGCCCTCTATGAGGACATGAGCCTCACCGGGACTGCGTTCCTCACCACCTTGATCGTGCTCGCCGCCGTCGCCGTCGCCCTGCCACTGCTGCTGTGGTCACGGACGCCGGGGCCGTGGGCCGCGCGCGCGACCGCCCGGGTCCTGATGCTGCTGTTCGCCCAGGGGACCGCCGTCGCCCTGGTCTTCACCCTGGTCAACAACGCCAACAACCTCTATGACAACTGGGCCGACCTGCTGGGCACCGGCAGTCACGTCCAGCAGGCCGCCGACCTCGGTGCGGACGGCACCGGCGGCATAGCGCTGGAGCAGCTGCCCAGAGTCAAGCAGCACTTCACCCTCGCCGACGGACCGGGTATGCACGCGGCCGGCGGTGTACGGGTCACCCAGGTCAACGGCCGGGTCTCCGGCGTCGACGCGGAGGTCTACGTCTGGCTGCCGCCGCAGTACGACAAGCCCGCCTACCGGCACCACAGGTTCCCCGTCGTCGAGTTGCTGCCGGGCTACCCAGGCTCCGCCAAGGCGTGGTTCGGCGCGCTGCACGCGCACGAGCAGCTGCTGCCGCTGATGCGCTCCGGCCGGATCGCGCCGTTCATCCTGGTCGCCCCGCGCACCACCCTGCTGGCCGGGATCGACACCGGCTGCGCCAACATCCCGGGCACGGTCAACGCCGACACCTGGCTGAGCATCGACGTGCCGAAGATGGTCATGGACAACTTCCGGGCCGAACCCGCGCCGGCCGGCTGGGCGCTGGCCGGCTACTCGGCCGGCGCGCACTGCGCCCTCAAGCTCGCCATCGCCCACCCGGACCGCTACCGGGCCGCGGTGAGCCTGTCCGGCTACAACGACCCGATGGCCGAACGCGACTCGCTCACCGCCCAGAGCCCGGCCCTGCGCGCCCGCAACAACCCGTTGCTGCTGCTGCGCCGGGCTGCCAGCCCGCCGCCGCTCTCGCTCTACGTCTCCGGGCAGCCGCACGACGGCTACGAGGCCGGCGTCGCGCTGCGCCGGGCCGCGCACGCGCCGACGAACGTGCAGGTGGTGTTCGTCCCGACCACCGCGGGCGGGCACACCATGGCGCTGTGGCGGCCGCAGGTGGTGCCGGCGTTCCGCTGGCTGTCCGCGCGGGTGGGGCGCCACCCCGTCACCGTCCGCGGCGCTACTCCTCACGTACGGTCGACCGCCGGTTCCACGCACGCGGCGCTCGCCAGTGGTACTTCATCGCGAGCAGGCGCAGCACGAAGGCAGTGAGCGCGGCGAAGCCGCTGGCGGTCGGGGTGAGGACGTCGTAGCGGATGCACACCGCGACCATGGCGGCGCCGACCATGGCCGGCACCGCGTACAGGTCGCGGTCCCAGCGCAGCAGCGAGGGGACCTCGTTGGCCAGCACGTCGCGCAGCACACCGCCGCCGACGGCGGTGGCCAGGCCCAGGGCGGCCGACTGCGGGAGGCCGAGCCCGTAGGCGTACGCCTTCGTCGTGCCGGTGACGCAGAACAGGCCCAGGCCGGCCGCGTCGAAGACGTTCACCCCGGTCTGGATGCGCTCCACGTGGGGGTGCAGGAAGACGACCAGCAGGGCGGCGAGCAGCGGGGTGACGAAGTAGCCCAGGTCGGTGAAGGCGGCCGGCGGCACCGCGCCGATGACGATGTCCCGGAACAGCCCTCCGCCCAGCGCGGTCACCTCGGCGAGGACGGCGATGCCGAAGACGTCGAAGTTCTTGCGGACGGCCAGCAGCGCACCCGAGATGGCGAAGACGAAGATGCCGATCAGGTCGAGGCGATGCTGGACGGAGGGACTGAACAGTTCTTGGAGCACCCTTCCATTCTCACCCGGCGAGCGCTGTGAACCTTACAAAGCGAGGCTCATTGGGCTCAAAGAGTTGGTTTCCCTGCCGTGAACAGCCAAGTCTGGAAGAGATCATCGAGTTGCTGCCCGGAGATCCGCTCCGCCAGCCGGATGAAGTCGGCCGTGTTCGCGTTGCCGTAGCGGTGCAGTTTCGTCCAGGCCGGAAGCAGCCGGAAGAAGGCCTTGTCCCCGATACGCTCGCGCAGCGCCTGGAGCGTCATCGCGCCGCGCTGGTAGACGGCCGAGGCGAACATCGTGTCGCGCTGCGGGTCGGCGACGACCGTCTGCCAGAAGGCGGAGTCTGCGGGGCGGGCGTCGTAGCCGGCCAGGAAGGAGTCGTGCGCCGAGCGGGTCCCGCGGTGCTCGGCCCACAGCCACTGGGCGTACGTGGCGAAGCCCTCGTTGAGCCAGATGTCCTTCCACCGCTCGACCGAGACCGAGTCGCCGAACCACTGGTGGGCCAGCTCGTGCACGATCGTCGACTCGCTGCGCACGGCCGAGTAGACCGGCTTGGACTGCACCTCCAGGGAGAAGCCCGCCTCGGGCATGTCGTCGACGATCGCGCCGGTCTCCTCGAAGGGGTACGGCCCGAAGATCTGCGACCAGTAGTCGGTGGCCTCGGCGGTGACGGCGTACACGTCGACGTTGTTGCTGTTGGCCAGGACCGGGTCGATCGCCACGTAGACGGGGATGCCGCCGGGGGTCTTCCCGGTGCGTACGTCGAACTTCCCGACCGTCGCGGTCGCGAGGTAGGTCGCCATGGGCTTCGTCTCGCGCCAGTGGGTGTACGTCGAGCCGCCCTTGTCGTACGTGCCGACGAGCCGGCCGTTGGAGACCGCGGTCAGGCCCTTGGGAGCCCGGATCCGGATGTCGTAGGTGGCCTTGTCGGCGGGGTGGTCGCTGGAGGGGAACCAGGTGGAGGCGGCGTTGGGCTCGCAGGCGACGAACACGCCGTCGGTGGTCTTCATCCAGCCGTAGTTCGAGCCGAACACGATGGGCCCGCCCAGGGGTTCGGGAACGCCGCCGTAGGTGACGGTGACCGTGAAGGTGCGGCCCTTGCGCAGGGCGTCGTGCGGGGTGATCCGGATCTCGTCGGCCTCGCGCGTGAACCGGGCACGTCTGCCGTTCACCTCGACGTTCGTGACGGCCAGCTTCTGGAGGTCCAGGTCTAAGGACGAGAGGTTCTGCGTCGCGCGGGCGGTGAGGGTCGTACGGCCGTCCAGGCGGCCGGTGGCCGGGTCGTACGCCACGTCGAGGTCGTAGTGGCGGGCGTCGAAGCCGCCGTTGCCGAGCTGCGGGAAGTAGGTGTCGCCGATGCCGTCCGCGCCGGGGGTGGGGGCGGGAGAGGCGGCGATGACGAGGAAGGAGGCCGCCGCGGTCGCGAGGGCCCCCAGTCGTGCCGAACGGGAGAGCGCCATAAGTCGTCCCTTCGGGTCATGTTCCGATCAGACGGACATGACCGACTCTGCGCGCTCCCGGTTGAGCATGTGCATGACTTTGCCAACTCGTCATGCGTCACCGCGAGTTGAGACCTGACGACCCTTCATCGCGTGGCACAGGTCACACGACGTCATGGGTTTGACCGTTTCGGGGCGAAGAGTGACTCTTTCGCCCGCCCCGCAGGACGGAGAAATCCGGCATACCAGGAGTGCCGCCGGGAGTCCCGAAAAACAGAATTGAGGATTCCTTGAGACTGAATCCCCGGCATTCACGAGAAGCGCTTGTGGGTGCCACTCCCGCTGAGTAATTTCTGCTTCGCCGGCGCGAAGCGCAATGAGACGCGAGCGCGCACAAGAAAACACGGGGTAAAAGAATGAACAAGTTCGGAACAGCCGGCCGGGTCGTCGCGACCACGGCACTCCTGGTCGGCGCGTCCGTGGCGATTCCGGCGGCCGCCTCCGCCGCCGCGAACGCACCGCAGAGAAACTGTGGAACCGACTCCTTCATCACCATCGAGAAGTACGGCACGCCGTACTACAGGAACATCGGCTCCACCGCCGGCAAGTACAACGCCGGTGCGACCTCGACGCTCAAGTACGCGCTCAAGACCACCACGAGCCGCTCGACCAGCTGGACCGTGGGCGGCAGCGCCAGCGTGAGCTGGGGAATCGGCAAGGTCGAGGCGAAGTTCGACCACAACGTGACCAAGACGACCACCAAGGGCATCACCGTCACGGACACCCTGAAGGTCAAGTCCAAGAACTACGGCTACGTCACGCCCAAGGTCGAGTACCGCCGGTTCAACATCCGCAAGGAACACTACGGCGCGAACTGCAGGGTCGTCGTCAACAAGGACTACGGCGTCATCGACGTCATCTGGACCAACCCGTTCTTCGCGGAGTGCGTGGCCAAGCACCCCTGCACCCCGAAGCCGTAATTCACCGATAAACAAACGGGAATTTGACGGCTGAACCATCGGACCGCAATTCCACGGGGGAAACGAGGGAACGCGGCAACGGGGGAACGGGGGAATCGGGAGAATCGGGGGAAACCGAAAGGGGCCCTTCCTGCTGCGCGCGCAGCGGGAAGGGCCCCTTGAGGTTGCGTCAGTCCTGGGCGCCCTTGGGCGCCTCGGACTCCCCGGCCTCCGCCGTCGGTGCCTCGGACTCCGGGGCGGCCGCCTCGGCCGTCTCGGCCACCTCGGCCGTCTCGGCCACCTCGGCCGCCACCGCCGCCGACGTCTCCGCCGACTCGGCGAGGACCTCGTCGGCCACCAGCTCGGCCGCCGCCTTGGCGACGGTCAGCAGCACGGTGTCCTGCGGTGCCTGGTCCTCGAAGTTCTCCGGGTGATGGCAGGCGACCTGCTGACCGGGCTTCAGCTCGACGAGCTTCGGCTCGGTGGTCTTGCAGACCTGCGTCGCCTTCCAGCACCGGGTGTGGAACCGGCAGCCGGTCGGCGGCGAGATCGGCGAGGGCACGTCGCCCTGGAGCAGGATGCGCTCGCTCTTGGCCGACTTGCGCGCCGGGTCCGGGATCGGCACGGCCGACATGAGCGCCTTGGTGTACGGGTGCATCGGCGCCTTGTACAGCAGGTCGCGGTCCGCCAGCTCGACGATCTTGCCGAGGTACATCACCGCGATCCGGTCCGAGACGTGCCGGACGACCGAGAGGTCGTGCGCGATGATCACGTACGTCAGGCCCAGTTCCTGCTGGAGGTCGTCCAGCAGGTTGACGACCTGCGCCTGGATCGACACGTCGAGCGCGGAGACCGGCTCGTCGGCCACGACCAGCTTCGGCTTGAGCGCGAGCGCGCGGGCGATGCCGATGCGCTGGCGCTGGCCGCCGGAGAACTCGTGCGGGTAGCGGTTGTAGTGCTCGGGGTTGAGACCCACGACCGACAGCAGCCGCTGCACTTCCTTCTTGATGCCGCCCTCGGGCTCGACGCCCTGGAGCTTGAAGGGAGCGCCGACGATCGTGCCGATGGTGTGGCGCGGGTTCAGCGACGAGTACGGGTCCTGGAAGATCATCTGCACATCGCGGCGCAGCGGACGCATGCCGCCGACGCCGAGGTGCGTGATGTCCTTGCCCTCGAACTCGACCTTGCCGCCGGTCGGCTCCAGCAGGCGGGTGATCAGCCGGCCCATGGTCGACTTGCCGCAGCCGGACTCGCCCACCACGCCGAGCGTCTCACCGGCGCGGACCTCGAAGTCGAGGCCGTCGACCGCGTGGACCGCACCGACCTGCCGCTGGAGCAGGCCCTTCTTGATCGGGAAGTGCTTCTGGAGCCCGGTCACCTTCAGCAGGACCTCGCGGTCGCCGGACTTGCCGGCGGCCTCGCTGCCCGTGCTCTGCGCGGGAATCGTCACCGCTGCGTCCTTCGGATTCTCGCTCACAGCTTCGGCGCAATCTCTTCGGTCCAGATACGCTCCCGCTGCTCCTGCGACATGTGGCAGGCGGCCCAGTGCTGGCCGCCCACCTCGGTCAGCTCGGGGCGGACCGTGCGGGTGACGTTGTCCTTGGGGACGTCCGCGTACGGGCAGCGCGGGTTGAAGGCGCAGCCGGACGGGATGTTGATGAGGGAGGGTGGGGAGCCCTTGACCGGGATGAGGCGCTCCTGCTGCTCACGGTCGAGACGCGGCATCGAGCCGAGCAGACCCCAGGTGTAGGGGTGGCGGGGCTCGTAGAACACCTTCTCGGCCGGACCGCGCTCGACGCAGCGGCCGCCGTACATCACCAGGAGGTCGTCGGCCAGCTCGGCGACGACGCCCAGGTCGTGGGTGATGACGATGACCGCGGAGCCGAACTCCTTCTGGAGGTCGCGGATGAGGTCGAGGATCTGCGCCTGGACGGTCACGTCCAGGGCGGTCGTCGGCTCGTCCGCGATCAGCAGCTCGGGGTTGTTGACCAGCGACATCGCGATCATCGCGCGCTGACGCATACCGCCGGAGAACTCGTGCGGGTAGCTGTCGACACGCTTGTCCGGCTGGGGGATGCCCACCCGGTCGAGCATCTCGACGGCCCGGCGCTTGGCGGTCTTCTTGTCCACCTTGTGGTGGGTGCGGTACGCCTCCACGATCTGCTGACCGATCGTGTAGTACGGGTGCAGCGCGGACAGCGGGTCCTGGAAGATCATCGCCATCTGCCGGCCACGCAGCTTGCGCACGTGGTCGGGGTCGGCGGAGAGCAGCTCCGTGCCGTCCAGCCAGATCTCGCCGGAGATCTGCGCCTTGCGCTTGCCGTACTGGCCCGCGGTGTGCAGACCCATGATGCCGAGCGAGGTGACCGACTTGCCGGAGCCCGACTCGCCCACGATGCCGAGCGTCTTGCCCTTCTCCAGCTTGAAGCTGAGCCCGTCGACGGACTTGACCAGACCGTCGTCGGTCGGGAAGTGCACCTTCAGGTCGCGCACTTCGAGGAAGGAACTCGGAGCGGGCGAGGCGGACGTGGGCTCGCCCACGGCCGCGCCGCTCTTGCTGAGTTCGGTCATGAAAGCCTCACTCGAGGGTCGATCACGGCATACAGGACGTCCACCAGCAGGTTGGCGATCAGCACAGCCAGCGAGGTGACCAGGGTGACGCCCAGGATGATGGGCAGGTCCTGGTTCTTGATGCCGTTGAGCACCGCCTGGCCGAGGCCGGGCAGGCTGAACGTGGTCTCGGTCAGGATCGCGCCGCCGATGAGGGCGCCGAGGTCCATGCCGAGCATGGTCAGGATGGGGGTCATCGTCGAGCGCATGGCGTGCTTGCCGATGACGGTGCCCTCACGCAGGCCCTTGGCGCGGGCGGTGCGGATGTAGTCCTCGCCGAGGATCTCCAGCATGGTGGCGCGGGTGATCCGGGCGTACATCGCCGCGTAGAGGAAGGCGAGGGTGATCCAGGGCAGGATCATGCCGCCGAACCAGCCGGTGAAGCTCTGGTCGAGCGGTACGTACTCGCCGTCGAACCACTTCAGTCCGAAGACGAAGACGGCCAGGGCGAGCATGCCCGTGAAGTAGATGGGGAGGGAGACACCCGCGAGGGCGACGACCATCGCGCCGCGGTCCCACAGGGTGCCCCGCTTGAGCGCGGAGAGGACACCCGCCGAGACACCGAGCACCAGCCACAGGACGGCGGCACCGAGCGCGAGACCCAGGGTCACCGGGAAGCGGTCGGTGAGCACCGGCCAGACGGCCTGCTCGCTGCGGAAGGAGTAGCCGAAGCACGGGGCGGCGCAGTGGGTGACATCGCCGCCGGCCGCGTAGGTGCGACCGGTGAAGATGCCCTTGAAGAACTCCCAGACCTGAAGGTAGATCGGGTCGTCCAGGCCCAGCTTCACCCGCACGGCTTCGACGGCCGCGGGGTCCGCCTGCTTGCCCACGAAGCTCGTGGCGACGTCGACGCCTGCCCACTTGGGGACAAGGAAGAAGATGCCGAAGACCACCATGATGATGACCACGAGCATCACTGCGGCGGCGAAGAGCCGCCTGATGAGGTAAGCGAGCACAGCTCTCGGCCCGCTGCGGACCGCGGGCCACCGGAGGTCGTCCGGTGGCCCGCGATCACGCCGCGCCGGCCTTCACCTGCCTTTCGTGCCGTTCGGCGGGTGTGCCGGGTTTACTTCGTGGACTTCAGGCCGAGGTTGACGAAGTCGTACATACCGCTGTAACCGTCGGTGGTGTACACGTTCGCCAGGTTGCTACCGCGCCAGTTGATGAACTTCTCGAACACGAAGGGCAGGTAGTACGCGCCCTCCATGACCTTGTGGTTGATCTCGGTCGAGATCTTGGTCTTGCCGGCGTCGTCCAGCGTGGTGACGTACTGGTCGAACAGGCCGTCGATGGCCTTGTCCTTGATCAGCGCGTAGTTCGAGTTACCGCTGTCGAGGATGTACTTGCTGTCCCACAGCGGCAGACCGAAGCCCTGGACGGACGGGAAGTCGGGACCCCAGCCCATGATGATGATGCCGTAGCCCTTCTTGGCCACGTTGGCGGGGCTGCCGATGATACCGGTGGTCTGCGAGCCGTCGTACTGGTCGATCTCGGCGTTGATGCCGATCTTCTTCAGCGACGCCTGGAGCGACTGGGCGGTGGCCACCTCGACCGGCTTGTTGTTACGCACCGCGATGGTGGTGGAGAAGCCGTTCGGCTTGCCGCAGGCCTTCAGGGCCTCCTTGGCCTTGGCCTCGTTGCCGTTCTTGTTCGCACCGTTGAGCTCGTACGGGTCGTAGCTCTGGCCCTCGGCGCCCGCGACGGACGGCGGGAGCATGTTGGTGCCGATGTCGCCACCGGCGACCGGGCCGCCGCGCGCGGTCTGCAGCGAGACGTGGTCGGCGCCGTAGATGACGGCCTTGCGGCACTCGGCGTTGTCGAACGGCTTCACGCTCTGCGGGAAGACCGCGTAACGGACGTAGCCGGAGACCGGGTTGTCCAGGTTGTCCTTGTGCTGCTTCAGGGCGGTGGTGCGGCCCTGCGGCGACATGCCGGTCTGGTTGATGTCCAGGTCCAGGTCACCGCTGATCAGACGCTGGTCCAGGTCGTTGGCGTTCGAGAAGAACTTGACCGAGATCTTGTCCGGGTAGGCCTTGCGGATCGGGTCCGAGGCCTGGTCCCAGGAGGTGTTGCGGACCAGGGTCAGGTCCTTGCCCGGCGCGTAGGACTCGAACTTGTACGGGCCCGAGGAGAACGGGTGCAGGCCGTACTTGGACTTGGTGTCCATGTCCTGGCGGACCGGGGAGGCCGAGACCAGGGCCAGCATCTCCTCGAAGTCCGAGTTCGCCACCGGCAGGTGGAAGACGATGGTCTTGTCGTCCGGCGTGTCGATCGCCTTCAGACCGAGCTTGTCCGCGGACGTGTCCTTGTAGGGGCCCTTGTAGGCACCCTTCGGGTCCAGGACGTCCTTCAGGTACACGGGGCCGCCGGACAGCACGTCCTGCGCCCACACGCGCTCGATGCCGTACTTGATGTCCTTGGAGGTGATCGGCTTGCCGTCCTCCCACTTCACGCCGTCACGCAGCGTGTAGGTGTAGGTCTTGCCGGCGTCCGTGACCTTGGCGAGGCCCGTGGCGAGGTCCGGGGTGACCTCGGCGCCGGCCTTGCCGGGCTCCGTCTTGCCCGTGACGAGCTGGCGGCTGTAGTAGCGCGCGAAGTTCCACATGAAGCCGTAGTAGCCACGCGTGGTGTCCCACGAGTCGGCGTCCTGGGCTCCACCGAACTTCAGCGTGCCGCCCTTCTTGGCGAGCGAGGCCTGAGCGACCTTGTTGTTCGCGGCGTCGAAGCCGGCAGCGCCGTTCTTCGAGCCACCGTTGTCGTCAGTACCGCCACCGCCGCCGCACGCCGCCGTGGTCAGCAGCGCGGCGACCGCGGCAGCAGCGGCCAGCGCCTGCTTACGCCGCCCTGAGGTGCGTTGGGTAGTCACGATCTCGGATCCTCCGGATTTGATGAGAGACCCCGTGTGAGGCCACGGGACGCTTGGGGTACGGCGGTTCAGCGGGAGGCCTTCGGGTCCAGCGCGTCACGCACGCCGTCGCCGAAGAGGTTGAAGGCCAGAACGGTGATGAAGATCGCTACGCCGGGCACGACCATGTACATGGGGTCCGAGTCGTAGTAGTCGATCGCGTTCGAGAGCATCTGGCCCCAGGAGGCCGTGGGCGGCTTCACGCCCACGCCCAGGAAGCTGAGCGCGGCCTCGGTGAGGATGTTCGTGGGGATCATCATCGTCGTGTACACGATGATCGGCGCGACCAGGTTGGGCAGCAGTTCCTTGAACAGGATGTAGAGCTGGCCGGCACCCAGCGAGCGGGCGGCCTCGACGTACTCGCGCTCACGCAGCGAGAGGGTCTGGCCGCGCACCACGCGGCCGATGTAGGGCCAGCCGAAGAAGCCGATGACCAGGATCATCACGAAGACGCGCACGCCGGTGCCGTGCAGGCCCAGCATGTCGTTCGGCATGACCGAGACCAGGGCGATGATGAAGAGCAGCTGCGGGAAGGCCAGCAGACCGTCCATGACCCGGCTGATGAGCGAGTCGACCCAGCCGCCGAAGAAACCGGCGAGGATGCCGAGGACGGTGCCGAGGACGACGGCCACGACGGCCGACAGGAAGCCCACCAGGAGCGAGATCTGGGCGCCGTACAGGATGCGGGCGAAGATGTCGCGGCCGTTGACCGGCTCGACGCCCAGCAGGTGGTCGCCGCTCAGGCCGCCGAGGGAGCCGGTGGGCGTGCCGAACAGCGGGTCGATCAGGTTCTCGTGGTACGCGTCGGGGTCCTGCCCGACCAGGCTCGTGATCACCGGAGCGAGCAGGGCTATCGCGATGAGCACGAGCACCACGATGCCGCCCGTCAGAGCGAGCTTGTCCCGCTTGAGGCGCTCCCAGGCGATCCGGCCCAGGGAACGACCCTGTACGGCCTTGGCGTCGGCGGTGGCGACCGCCGCTTCTTCGGCCGCGCTCGGGGCCGCATCCGCGGTCGGCTCGTGCAATGGTGCCGTCATCTGGCAGGGACCCCTCTCAACCGGCGGTAGCCGGCCCACACTTGCCGCGGTAGCGGCGTGATCAGTCCGTCGTACACAGGGGCGAAACTCCCCTGGTCTGGGAGTCTTCAATGCCTGGGCGATCGGTCGCCAGACTTGGCGGCTAATGGATGCGTAAACGTGATGCCACCAAGAGGGTTCCGTTATCCGGACAGTGGGTAACGGGGGTCGGACACGGACGAGTTCTGAAAATTAGGACACTTCACGCTTTTACGCCCCGATCTACGCGCGCAGACGAGGCTCTTCCGCTGCGCGCCGCCGCGGCCTTGAGATGACAGCCCGTCAGTAACGTCCGGGTGCGGGCGGGTATCCGTACCCGCCCGCCGGTGCCTGCACGTGGGCCTCACGGTCGTAGAAGGGGCGCGCGCCCGCCCGCATCCACATCACGACCGGGTCGTGCTCGTCGGACATCGCCACCGTGGACACCGGCAGCCCGTCCGGCACCGCGCCGATGGACTGCTGCATCATCGCCCGCACCGAGTCGACGGCGGCCGGCGAGGTGTCGTACACGTCGAGACCGATGACCAGGTACGGAGCCCCGAGCGTCGGCTGCACCCAGGCGCGGCGCAGCGCGCGCACCGCGGGGGTGCGGTGGGCGTTCTGCGCGAGCAGGGCGTAGAACTGCGGGATCTCGATGCCCGGCTCCGACAGCCGCAGCGGACCGGCCGGCTGACGCTCCAGACCCGTGGCGATCCGCCGCAGGTCGAGCCAGGGGATGCCGAGCCCGCCGCCGGGGGCGTGCGGGTTCAGCCAGAGGCCGAAGTGGTCGGGGTAGAGGGTGCGGGCGACGTCGAGGCCGTCCACGACCTCGTACGAACGGTTCCAGCCACTGGCCGAGAGCTCCTGGGCGGAGGTGACGCACGGCGCGTAGCCGTAGCCGTCGACCTCCATGTTCCCGTACTGGGCGTCGGGCGAGCCGGCCTGGCCGTGCCACAGCAGCATCCAGACCTGGCCGGAGGACGGGGTCGCGAGCGCACGCAGCAGCGCCTCGTAGGCGTCGTAACGCCCGGGCGTGACCTGGCGCAGCATGTGCTCGACCTGCCCGGTCGCGGCAGTGCCGCTCGCGCTCACCCTTTACCGCCCCTTCGAGAAACGTGGCCCTGGATATGAAACCACCTTAGGCGGCGGAGTCGGCAACAGCCGCCCAGGAGTTCGGAGGTTGTTGCCGAGCGGCCGGGGCGGCCGGGGGACACCGGGGCCGGTGGCCGGTCGCCGGTGTCCGGTGGCCGACAACCGCTGTCCGGTCGCCGGTGTCCGCGTCCGCCGTCAGTGGCCGCGCTGGTAGAACGGGCGCACCCGCTCCCGCATCCACTCCGTCACCGGGTCCTCGACCACGTCGAGCAGGACGAGGTTGACCGGCCAGCGGACGGCGGCCCGGGCCAGCGCCCGGCCGAGCGCGTCCATCGGCAGGACCCGCAGGTCGCCCTCCCACCGGGACAGCTCGACCCCGACGAACAGCACGGGCTCGCCGGTCTCGACCTCGGCCAGGGCGCGGCGGGCCGTCAGCACGACCCCGGTCTCCGCGAACTCGGCCGATGCCGCGGCGAGGAAGTCCACCGGGTCGTCCTGCCAGTCCGGCTCGAACAGCCGCACCCGGCCGCCGCTCGCGAACCCGTCCAGCGGGGTCCGCCCGCTGCGGCACAGCTCCGCCACGGCCGGCGGCGGCAGCGGGATGCCCACCACGCCGTCGGGGTTCACGATGAGGCCGGCCTGCGGCGGCAGCCCGCGGGCGAACTCCACGGCCGGCGCGACGGTGTACGACATGTGCGTGCCGACGACCTGGCGGAACTGCTCCTCGGAGCTGAAGACCGGCACGTACACCTGGCCCTCGATCTCCAGTGTGGGCAGGTCGAGGGGGCCGCTGTGCGGGCCGCCGCCGTTGGGCAGCGGCACCCAGACGAAGCTGCGGCCGAGGACCTCGACGATCCGGCCGCCGGCCGTCGGGACGCCGACCGAGGCGGAGAGCACCTCCTCCAGTTCGTTGCCGGGCCATCCGCCGTGCGGATGGGGGTGCGCCTGTGCGGGGAAGCCCGCGGGAAGGTCCGCGGGAAGGTCCGCCGGGAAGTCCATCTCTCTACCGCCTGCTGGGAACCGCTGCTGTGGCTGAAAGGCTAACCGGTACGGGCCCGCGCGGGATCGTCCCCGGGACGGATCGGCGGCGGAACCGGTCAGGGGGCGAAGTCGATCCGGCGCAGGACGTCCGCCGCGTCCCGGTCCAGCAGGACCGCCGAGGCACAGCCCCGGGGCAGTTCGCCCCGCTCCACGGCGCGCAGCAGCCGGGCGGCCGCGCGGCGGTGGCGCAGGAAGGCGTAGCGCGACACACCGCGGCCCCGGTCGCGCTGCCCGGCCAGTGCCGCGGACGGGGTGACGTCGAGCAGCAGCAGGTGCAGGGTGCCGCCCCGGCGGCGGGCCGCGCGGGCCAGCCAGTCGCGCACCCAGGCCTGGGTGCCGCAGTCGTGCACGACGACTCCCCCGCCCGCGCGCAGCGCCCTGTGCAGCCCGGCGTAGTGGGCGAGGCGGACGAGCGGGCGGTAGACGGCGTACGGCAGGAAGCGCGGCGTCCGGCCGTCCCAGCGGTCGCGGGTGTCCTGGGAGTCGACGCCGACCCCCCGTACCGCCCGCCGCATCAGCGTGGACTTGCCGCTGCCGGGCAGGCCGGTGACCACGACCAGGTCGTGGGGGCCGAAGACCAGGCCGTGCGGGCTGTGCCCGGAGCGCTCGCGCAGATCGCGGACGACCGGTGCGGGCCGCGGGGCGCGCGTCTCGACCGCCGGGGCAGCGCTCTGCTCGGGCAGTGCGGTGGCCGAGCCGGCCACATACGCCGTGATCCTGTTCACCGTGATCGTCCTCCCCTGGGGTCAGGTAAGTCCTTTCCCCACTGAGCGTAAAGAGAAGGTAATGCGTGGCGCTTCGGGATTTCGTGCTCGTTCCGCCACAAGCCGGTGACAGCGGCGGCCCGCCCCCGGCCGGGCGCGCCGGGCGCACCCCCGGGGCGCGAGCACGGCGGGCCCGTGCCCCGGGGAGGCGAGGAGGGCCTGCCCCCGGCGCGACGAGGCGTGCAATGATGTGCGCGCCAACTGCATACCGGCCGTTTGAATCCGCGCGGGAGAGTTCCCGGCAGCCGTGCTGCCCGGGGCGCCGAAGGAGCAAGTCCCTCCCTTGAATCTCTCAGGCACCGTTACCGCGTGGGCGAGGCACATCTGAAAAGCGGACCGCTGTGACAGCGGTCCCACCCAAGGTGCAAGTCGTGTCCCCGAGTGGTCACGACGAACCTCTCAGGTTCCGATGACAGATGGGGAGGAACGACCTCGCCCTTCCCCGTGCTCGGATTCGCTCCCGCGCGGGGGACCCATCGCATTGGGAGACGACCGTCCGATGAGCAGCACGCCACCCCGTCACACCGCGCTCGACGCCCTGCACCGTTCGCTCGGCGCGACCATGACCGACTTCGCCGGCTGGGACATGCCCCTGCGCTACGGCTCCGAGCGCGACGAGCACACCGCGGTGCGCACGAAGGCCGGTCTGTTCGACCTCTCGCACATGGGTGAGATCACGGTGACCGGCCCGCAGGCCGCGCAGCTGCTGAACCACGCCCTGGTCGGCAACATCGCCTCCGTCGGCGTCGGCCGCGCCCGCTACACCATGATCTGCCAGGCCGACGGCGGCATCCTGGACGACCTGATCGTCTACCGGCTGGCCGAGACCGAGTACATGGTCGTCGCCAACGCCTCCAACGCGCAGGTCGTGCTCGACGCGCTGGTGGAGCGGGCGGCCGGCTTCGACGCCGAGGTCCGCGACGACCGCGACGCCTACGCGCTGATCGCCGTGCAGGGCCCGGAGTCCCCCGGCATCCTCAAGTCGCTCACCGACGCCGACCTCGACGGCCTGAAGTACTACGCGGGCCTGCCCGGCACCGTCGCGGGCGTCCCCGCGCTGATCGCGCGCACCGGCTACACCGGCGAGGACGGCTTCGAGCTGTTCGTGGCCCCGGCCGACGCGGAGCGGCTGTGGCAGGCGCTGACCGAGGCGGGCGCGCCCGTCGGGCTGGTCCCGTGCGGTCTGTCCTGCCGGGACACGCTGCGCCTGGAGGCGGGCATGCCGCTGTACGGGCACGAGCTGACCACCTCCCTGACGCCCTTCGACGCCGGTCTCGGCCGGGTCGTGAAGTTCGAGAAGGAGGGTGACTTCGTGGGCCGCGAGGCGCTGACCGAGGCGGCCGCCCGCGCCCAGGACAACCCGCCGCGCGTCCTGGTCGGCCTGGTCGCCGAGGGCCGCCGCATCCCGCGCGCCGGCTTCGCGGTCGTCGTCGGCGGCGAGGTGATCGGCGAGGTCACCTCGGGCGCGCCGTCCCCCACGCTGGGCAAGCCGATCGCCATGGCGTACGTCGACGCGGCACACGCGGTGCCGGGCGCGCCGGGAGTCGGCGTGGACATCCGGGGCACTCACGAGCCGTACGAGGTCGTGGCTCTGCCCTTCTACAAGCGCCAGAAGTAGACACTGGGCGCGGTCCACATGTGACACCGCGCACTTTCCGCTGCTCAGCGGCGGTTCCCGTTGTCCCCCATTCAGCAGCACTTCCCTGCGTACAGGAGAATTCAGGCCATGAGCAACCCCCAGCAGCTGCGCTACAGCAAGGAGCACGAGTGGCTGTCGGGCGCCGAGGACGGCGTCTCGACGGTCGGCATCACGGAGCACGCGGCCAACGCGCTCGGCGATGTCGTCTTCGTACAGCTCCCGGAGGTCGGTGACACGGTGGCCGCGGGCGAGACCTGCGGCGAGCTGGAGTCGACCAAGTCGGTCAGCGACCTGTACTCCCCCGTCGACGGCGAGATCACCGAGGTCAACGAGGACGTGGTGAACGACCCGTCGCTGGTGAACTCGGCCCCCTTCGAGGGCGGCTGGCTGTTCAAGGTGCGCGTCACGGGCGAGCCCGCCGAGCTGCTCTCCGCCGACGAGTACACCGCCTTTTCCGCCGGCTGAGGAGTCCCGGACACATGTCGCTTCTGAACACGCCCCTGCACGAGCTCGACCCGGACATCGCCGCCGCGGTCGACGCCGAGCTGCGCCGCCAGCAGTCCACCCTGGAGATGATCGCCTCCGAGAACTTCGCGCCGGTCGCGGTGATGGAGGCACAGGGCTCGGTCCTGACCAACAAGTACGCCGAGGGCTACCCGGGCCGCCGCTACTACGGCGGCTGCGAGCACGTCGACGTCGCCGAGCAGATCGCCATCGACCGGGTCAAGGAGCTGTTCGGCGCCGAGTACGCCAACGTGCAGCCCCACTCGGGCGCCTCCGCCAACCAGGCCGCTCTGTTCGCGCTGGCCCAGCCGGGCGACACCATCCTCGGCCTGGACCTGGCCCACGGCGGTCACCTGACCCACGGGATGCGGCTGAACTTCTCCGGCAAGCAGTTCGACGTGGTCGCGTACCACGTGGACGAGGCCGGCCTGGTCGACATGGCCGAGGTCGAGCGGCTCGCCAAGGAGCACCGCCCCAAGGTGATCATCGCGGGCTGGTCGGCGTACCCGCGGCAGCTGGACTTCGCCGAGTTCCGCCGGATCGCGGACGAGGTCGAGGCCTACCTGTGGGTCGACATGGCGCACTTCGCGGGCCTGGTCGCGGCGGGTCTGCACCCGAACCCGGTCCCGTTCGCGGACGTGGTCACCTCCACCACGCACAAGACCCTCGGCGGCCCCCGCGGCGGCATCATCCTGGCGAAGAAGGAGTTCGCGAAGAAGCTGAACTCCTCGGTCTTCCCGGGCTTCCAGGGCGGTCCGCTGGAGCACGTGATCGCGGCCAAGGCGGTCTCCTTCAAGGTCGCCGCGAGCGAGGACTTCAAGGAGCGCCAGCGTCGTACGGTGGACGGAGCGCGCATCCTGGCCGAGCGCCTCACCGCGCCGGACGCCCGTGCGGCCGGCGTGAACGTCCTGTCGGGCGGTACGGACGTCCACCTGATCCTGGTCGACCTGCGCGAGTCCGAGCTGGACGGCCAGCAGGCCGAGGACCGGCTGCACGAGGTCGGCATCACGGTCAACCGGAACGCGGTCCCGAACGACCCGCGGCCGCCGATGGTGACGTCGGGTCTGCGCATCGGCACGCCCGCGCTCGCCACCCGCGGCTTCACGGCCGAGGACTTCACCGAGGTCGCGGACGTGATCGCCGAGACGCTCAAGCCGTCGTACGACGCCGCGTCGCTGAAGGCCCGGGTCGAGGCCCTGGCCGCCAAGCACCCGCTGTACCCCGCCCTGGGGCAGTAGTACCGCAATACGGGGCACCGCGCGCACACTGAAGAGGTGAGCGCGGTGCCCCACCCCATGTTCCACCCCCGTTCTGAGGAGTCACCGTGGCCGTCTCGGTCTTCGACCTGTTCTCGATCGGCATCGGCCCGTCCAGCTCCCACACGGTCGGCCCGATGCGCGCGGCAGGCATGTTCGCCCGCAGACTGCGCGGCGACGGCCTGCTGAGCTCCGTCGCGTCCGTACGCGCCGAGCTGTACGGCTCGCTCGGCGCGACCGGCCACGGCCACGGCACCCCGAAGGCGGTGCTGCTCGGCCTGGAGGGCGACTCGCCGCGCACGGTGGACGTGGAGCGGGCCGACGCCCGGGTGGAGGAGATCAAGGAGGCGGGACGGCTCCGGCTGCTCGGTGAGCACGAGATCCCGTTCTCCTTCGACGACGATCTGGTCCTGCACCGCCGCGAGACCCTCGCGTACCACGCGAACGGCATGACGCTGTGGGCGTACGACGCCTCGGGCGCCGAGCTGCTGACGAAGACGTACTACTCGGTCGGCGGCGGTTTCGTCGTCGACGAGGAGGCGGTGGGCGCGGACCGCATCAAGCTCGACGACACCGTCCTGAAGTACCCCTTCCGTACCGGTGACGAGCTGCTGCGGCTGACGAGGGAGACCGGTCTGTCGATCTCCTCCCTGATGCTGGAGAACGAGCGCGCCTGGCGTACGGAGGAGGAGATCCGGGCCGGGCTGCTGGAGATCTGGCGGACGATGCAGGCGTGCGTGTCGCGCGGCATGTCCCGCGAGGGCATCCTGCCGGGCGGTCTGCGGGTGCGCCGCCGGGCGGCGAAGACGGCGCGTCAGCTGCGGGCGGCGGGCGATCCGCTGGCCCACTCCATGGAGTGGATCACCCTGTACGCGATGGCGGTGAACGAGGAGAACGCGGCCGGCGGCCGGGTGGTCACCGCCCCGACGAACGGCGCGGCCGGCATCATCCCCGCGGTGCTGCACTACTACATCAACTTCGTCCCGGGCGCGGACGAGGACGGCGTGGTCCGCTTCCTGCTCGCCGCCGGTGCCATCGGCATGCTGTTCAAGGAGAACGCCTCCATCTCCGGCGCCGAGGTCGGCTGCCAGGGCGAGGTCGGCTCGGCCTGTTCCATGGCGGCGGGCGCGCTGGCGGAGGTGTTCGGCGGCTCCCCCGAGCAGGTGGAGAACGCGGCCGAGATCGGCATGGAGCACAACCTCGGGCTGACCTGCGACCCCGTCGGCGGCCTGGTCCAGATCCCGTGCATCGAGCGCAACGGCATGGCCGCGGTGAAGGCCGTCACGGCCGCCCGGATGGCGATGCGCGGCGACGGCTCCCACCTGGTGTCCCTGGACAAGGTCATCAAGACGATGAAGGAAACCGGCGCCGACATGAGCGTCAAGTACAAGGAGACCGCCCGCGGCGGTCTGGCGGTGAACATCATCGAGTGCTAGGGAAACAGGCTCTGACCAGCGCGTTCGCATCTTTCAGCGCTGTCAGGGCCTTCCCTGCTTACGCGGCGGAAAGTCCCCAGAGAGTCCCTGGGACAGGCTTGAAAGTCCCCGAAAAGTCCCCGGGAAATCACACAGGATGAGCGCCTGACCTGGGGTTTCATGGCCCTCTTGGCCACTGTTCGGATCCGTCCTGACCGTCAGCGTCCGCCCAGATGTATCAAATCGATCCCCTAAGGGCACTCGACGGGTACCATTAGATACATGAGTGCTGTGGAAAGCTCACGCCTGGAGCAGCGGCTGGCCGGCCTCTCCCCCACGTTCACGACGGCGCAGGCGCGTCAAGCTCTACTCTCCCCTCGCGATCTGGCGCACTTGGTCACGGAAGGGGAGATAAACGAACTGTCCCGCAGTGTGTACCGGCGGGCGGACGCCCCAGAGACGGCGCACGCCGATCTACTGGCCGTGTGCGCACGGGCTCCTCGCGCCGTAGTGTGCGGCGAATCCGCCCTGGCTCTGCATGAGCTGATCGACGACATCCCCGCAGCGGTACACATCGCCGTGCCACGCGGTACACGCCGCCCCACGATTTCCTACCCACCGACCGTGGTGGCGCAGTACACCCCGAAGACCTTCGCCCTCGGCGTCGAACGCTTCGAAGCAGCCCCGGGAGAGACCATCCCCGTGTACAACGCAGCCAGGAGCGTCGTCGACGCGATGCGCCACCGCAGTCGGCTCGGCGAGACCCTCGCTCTGTCCGCGCTCGGCCGCTACCTGCGCCGGAGCGGACGCGGCGGTGTCAGCGAGCTCCAGCACATCGCGCGCGAGCTGGGTGCTCTCTCCGCCGTCCGCCCCGCCGTAGAGGCGGTGCTCGCCTGATGGCCAACCCCACCCGGGAGACCACCGCCGGCCGCGTCTACAACGACCTGCGCAACCTGGCCCGCCGCAACAGCAGGTCCACGGACGAGGTCATGGTCGGGTACGTCCTCGAACGGTTCCTCTACCGCCTGGCCTCATCGCCCCTTGGCCGCGAACACTTCATCCTCAAGGGCGGCCTGCTGCTCGCCCAGTTCGGCGCGCGTCGAATGACCCGCGACATCGACATCCTCGGCCGGTCGTTCCCGGGCGACGAAACCGAGATCATCCACAGAATCGCAGTCATCGCCGCCACCGAGATCGACGACGGAGTCGTATTCGATCCCACGACGCTCAAGACGGTTCCCATCCGCGAGGAGGACGAGTACCACGGCCTACGCCTGTCCATGGCCGCCTCCATCGCCCGAGCGCGACTCAAGCTCCAACTGGATGTGAGCATCGGAGACCCCGTCACCCCCGGTCCCCGGATCGTCGACTATCCACAGCAACTCAAGGCGGAAAGCTTCCAACTCCTCGGCTACCCACTCGCCACCGTGATCGCCGAAAAACTCTCCACTGCCGTCTCACTCGGCGACCTCAACACTCGCGACCGCGACTACGGCGACCTCTACCGCCTGATCACCCTCAACGACCTCGACGGCCAAGAACTCACCATGGCACTGGCCGCCACCGCCGCACACCGCGACATCACCCTGAAACCCCTCAGCACCACCATCACCGACCTCGGCGAGCGCCGCCAGACCTCCTACACCGCCTGGCGCCGCCGACAAGGCCCCGCCGCAACCGGCTACCCCGAGCGCTTTGTCGACGTCGTCCGGCAGGTCACCGCTTTCGGCGACACACTTCTCAACGGCGACGCTGTCACACTCACGTGGGATGCGGCGGCCCTCACATGGTCGTGAACCAGACCTGACCGACGGTCCAAGTCTTCGGGGCGCGAACCCGAGGCTCAAAGGAACTCGATCCAGAACACCTCGGTCTCGCTGTCGCCGACCATCACGCCCAGCACCTCCCGGCCGCCGTCCTCGGTGATGCCGGTCGCGATCACGACGGCCCGGAACACGATCTGGTGCTCGACTCTCGCCTTGCAGTAGGTCGCGTCCAGGTAGATGTAGGGGAACCGGACGTGGTCCAGGGGCCGGGTGCGGAACGCGGTCAGCTGGCCGTCCAGGTCCTGGCAGATCCGTGAGACCTCACTCTTGGATATCCCGGTGTCCGCGCCGAGGGCCTTGACCAGGTCGTCGACCGACCTCGTGGACACGCCGTGGACGTATGCCTCCATGATGACGGCGTAAAGGGCCTGGTCGATGCGACGGCGTCGCTCCAGCAGCGCGGGGAAGAAGCTCCCCGACCGCAGCTTGGGGATCGCAAGGTCCAGGTCGCCGGCCTGGGTGCTGATCGTCTTGTCGCGGTGTCCGTTGCGAAGCGCGGTCCGCGTCTCGGTGCGCTCGTTCCACTCCGCGCCGATCCGGGCCGTGACCTCGGCCTCGATCAGCTCCTGGAGCATCCGCTCAGCCACACCGCGGACGAGTTCCAGCCCGTCCGCCGAACGTAGTGACGCCAGCAGCCGAAGTAGGTCATGCTGAGACAGGGCCACCCTGCACCTACCGCGTTGAACTGCCCTTTCACTACGGAGAGTTGCACGGGGGCCCGCCCTGCGGGCAGGGAGCGGAAGCCGTGTCAGCACGTACCCCCGGCGCACACCCTCACCCTGATCGGCTACACCACTGGCGACGTGCCTTTCCACGGGACCGACAGCATGCCGCTACGGGCCCACCACCTGCAGACGCCCGCCCCTCGATCCAGGGCCGACGAGCAGACATCCCGATCGCTCTTGACACACTGCTGGCGTCGATGCTCGCGAAGGACCCGCAGGAGAGGCCCTCCGCAGAGGAGGTCTACGAGGCCCTTCTGCCCCTGGCATCAGCTCCGAACGATACGACGACGGGCGGCGACGAGAGCCGAGACCCGACGCGCCCCTTCCGCCGCCCCCTCCTGGCCCCGGCCAAGCAGCGGCAGCAGCCCACCAATCGAGGAAAGCTCACCGACGCCGAGGCCGAAGAGCTCCAGGCCAACGTTCGGGTACTGCTGGACAACGATCACCCCTCTGAGGCCATCCGGCTCCTCGAGGACGGTGTCGCCCGCGCCGCTCACGACCCGTTCCTGGACCTGCGCCTGCGTCACCTCCTCGCCGCCGCACATTTCTATGCCGGCGAGTACACCCGTGCCGCCACGCTCTTCGACGTTGTCGGTCGTGCCTACCGCAAGCATCTACCCTCGACCGACTCGTACGTCCTTGACTGCGCTTACCACGCAGGCCACGCGTACGCAGAGGTCGATAAGCCGGACGAGGCACTGCCCCAACTCCGCTTCTACGTGCAGAACGCTTACACCTCAGCTAGCCGCGATACCACAGCCCAAATCCGCGAGTCGCGCTTCGTCATCGCCCAGATGCTCGCCGCCTCCGGACACCTAGACGAAGCTCTTGCGGAACTCGAAGCCGTTCGCCCGCTTCTGACCGCCGCCTTCGGTAGCGACTCGACCCAGGTACGTAACCTCGACAAACAGATCCACCGGCTGTCGGGACACATGCGGAGGGAACACTGAACCGTCCCGGACAGTGAGCCATTCCAAGCTGGAGTTGCTGGCCGCGAGTTGGACAGTCCTCAGGGTTCCGGCAAAGTCGTCTGGCGGCCCTGTGGCGTGCGGTTTTGTGGGTAGATGAGGTGCGCGGGCGTGTTCCGGTCGGGTTGAATGGAGGTTCCTACGCCGTCCGTCCGCCCAGGGAAAAACGCCCGCGCCATGTCATCGTCTCGCATCCCGGCGCCTGTCCGCGCGTCCGTCCCGGATCATGAGCTTCTCGTCAAGGTGCTGGGGCGGATGCCTGATCCGCGCCGGCGGCGTGGGGTCCGTCATCCGGTGACGGCTCTGATCGCAGTCGCGGTGTGCGCGGTGACGGCTGGGGCGAGGGGGTTCACAGCGATCGGCGAGTGGGCCTGTGATGCCGGGGCGGCCGCTCTGACGCGGCTGGGTCTGGAGCGGGGTTCGGTGGACGAGTCGACGCTGCGGCGCCTGTTCGCCCGGCTGGACGCGGACCGTCTCGACGCGCTCCTGGGAGCCTGGGCGGCGATGAGGTGCGCGCGTGTCGCAGGCCGACGGGTGATCGTGATCGACGGCAAGACCGTGCGGGGCGCACACGACACCGACGCCTCGGCCCCGCATCTGGTCGCAGCCCTCGCACACGGCTCGGGAGCGGTGCTCGGCCAGGTCGCCGTGCAGGAGAAGAGCAACGAAATCCCCGCGGCCCGAGCCCTGTTGGAGACGCTCGACCTGGACGGGGCGGTGGTCACGATGGACGCCTGCACACCCAGCACACCACCGCGACCCTCGTCCTCGAGGCCGGTGCCGACTACGTCCTGACCGTGAAAGCCAACCAGAAGACCTTGTGCGCCCGCCTGAAGGCCCTGCCCTGGGCCCAGATACCCGCGGTCAGCGGAATGGACTCGGGTACGGGCGCCGTGCCACCCGCACGGTCAAGGTCGTCGACGTCCCCGCCTGGATCGACTTCACCGGAGCCACGCAGGTCGCCCAACTGAGACGGACCATCACCCGCAAGGGCCGCCAGAGCGTCGAGATCGTCTACCTGATCACCAGCGCCGACGCCCACACCGCGCCTCCGGAGGTCCTGGCCGCATGGGTGCAGTCGCACTGGGAGATCGAGAACCGGCTGCACTGGGTCCGCGACGTCACCTTCGACGAGGACCGCTCCCAGGTCCGCACCGGCAACGCACCCCGCGTCACGGCTGGCCTGCGCAACACCGCGATCACCCTCCTCCGCCTCCACGGCCACCACAACATCGCCGCCTCCCTACGCCATCACGCCCGCGACACCAACCGCCCCGTCAATCTGCTCCTGACCGCCTGATCAATGACTTTGCCGGAGCCCTGGTCAGAGGCCTGACCTGGGGTTCAATGGAGCCGCCTTCGGGATTCGAACCCGAGACCTACGCATTACGAGTGCGCCGAGGCGTCGGCTCGGACGCATGCTTGTCCAGACTGTCGACACCGTCCCGAGTCGGCTCTGCACAACTGTCGCCGAGCGCCGCCGGATACCTTGTAGGTAAGCGTCCGCAAGAAGTCCCCGAAAAGTCCCCAGTGCCACGCGAGCCACGTTCACCGCGCCAAAACACCAGGTCAGAGCCGTGATCAAATGCGTCCCTCATGAGCGTCAAGTACAAGGAGACCGCGCGCGGCGGTCTGGCGGTGAACATCATCGAGTGCTAGGGCAGTCGGATCCGGCCCGCGTCCCGGTAGGTGCGCAGGCGTTCCTCGTCGGTCTCGATCACCCTGAGGACGAGACAGGTGTAGATCACGAGGTCGGGGTGGGTGCTGGACCACAGGTCCCGGTACAGCACCCAGAGCCCCTGCCGTGCGATGGACCGGCACGTCTGCGCCGAGTCCTCGTCGTCGGTGTCGACGAGCCGGAGAAGCAGATCCAGACACACCACCCGCGCGCCGGGAGCCAGGTCGCTTGACAGCGCGGCCATCAGGACGGCGGTGACAGGCACCGCCGGCTCCTGCGGGAACGACTGGATCAGCGCGTGGTCCTCGATGCGGAGAGCCCGTGCCCCCTCCTGGGATTGTGCCTCGGCGAGCAGTTTCAGGTCGTCGGCGAGGTGCGCGGCCGTTTTCCCGCATCCACACGCGAACGCCGGCCAGTCGTACCGGTCGATCTCCATGTCGATCAATCGCAGCCGGCCTCGGGCAGGCCTCTCCCGTTCCGGGCGGGCGCCACAGTCAATCCACGACGGGCGGCGGCCAGCCGAACTTGCGGCGGAACGAAGCCAGCGTCCGCCACTGCGGATCCGTCTCATCCAGTGCGAAGACACTCGAAACCTCGCCGTCCTCGTTCCGTTCGGCCCGGGAGAGCAGGATTCCGTACTCGTAGCGCTCTTCCGACCGCAGGATGCCGGCCTCGTCATAGACCACGTGGCTTCCGTGCAGGACGTTGTCCCGGTACTGAGTCTCCTCCCGCAGGCCGCCCTTCTCGTCCCAACTCCGGGCACAGCCCTCCTGCTTGCCGTTCACATAGCTCACAGCGGAGATTCGACGGCCACCCGACTCCTCGTACCCGACCCCCGTGAACGGGGCCCCTCGGTACGTATGGACGAGGTCCTCGTCGAAATCGAGCTCGTCCTCGGGAACCTCGTTCAATTTCCCGCACTCCCTTCGTCAGTTGCATGCAGTTCGGGCAGCGGATCCTTGCCGGGTCGGGGCGCAGGGCTGGGGTCAGGTGGGGGGCCAGGACGGGGGCGAGGGCTTCGGCGTAGGCCTCGGACAGGTGGCTGTCGTCCCGGTAGGCGAGGATGTCGCCCACCAGGACCGGGCAGGTGCCGGCCGGGGTGCACAGCCAGGGCACGGGGTCGATCAGCGTGGCGTGGGCCCAGCGGGCCGCGTCCGTGACCGCCCGCCGCCGGGACGGGTCGCGGATCGCCTCGGGAAGCCGGTTCGCGCACCGGTCCAGGCGCAGCGGGTAGCGGGCCGCGCAGTCGACCGCGTCCGTCCTCGGCCAGGGCGTGTCGAGCAGTACGGCGACCCGGGCCCCGGACGCCGCGAGCGCGTCGAAGGTCGTACGGAAGCCGTCGCTCCACTGCCGGACCGGGTCGGCCGCCGGACGGACGGGGGTGCCCGCGTCCGAGGACGAGACGATCACCAGCGCGGGCCGCAGGGCCCTGCTCCTGGCGATCGCCCGGTCGCGCCAGATGTCGCAGGAGCTGTACGGCCGGCCGCCGCGGACGGTGGTCACCGCGGCGGCCTTGCACGACGACTTCGTCAGCGTCACCAGCTTCCAGCGGTGGTCCCGTGCGAGCCGGTCCAGCGCCGGGAACCACTGGGCCGCGTGGGAGTCGCCGAAGAGCACGACGACCCGGTCCGAGGCGCGGTCCCCGTACACGCACGACGGGATCCGGGTGCTGTCGTAGCCCACGTGGCAGCCGTCCCGGTAGAGCGCGGACCTCGTGTCCTTGATGTCGGCCAGGGCGGGCCGGAGGTTGCCCGGCAGGCTCGTGCCGGACGTCCCGAGCAGCTGCCGCGGCCGCAGCGCCGGATCCGCCGCGGCCGCGATCTCGTACCGGGAGTCGACCGCGTCCCGGCCGGAGTCGACCGACGGCGGGAACAGGGACGCCGTCAGGGCGAGCACCGCGGCGCCCGCCGACAGCCCGCCCCCGAGCGCCAGCGCGCGGCCCGGCCGGCCCCGCAGCGCCGGGTGGAACCGTACGGGGTTCTCCACCAGGCGCAGGGTCGCCCAGGCCAGGGGCAGCGCGAGCAGACAGAGCCCGAGCGCCCACGCGCCCCCCAGCGGGCGGCCCAGCGCCTCGGGCACGATGACCAGCACCGGCCAGTGCCACAGGTACCAGCCGTACGACAGCCCGCCGAGCCGGACCAGGGGCCGGGTGGCCAGCAGCAGCCTGGCGTCGCCGCGCGCGGGTGCGCAGCCGCCGGCCAGGACGAGCCAGGCCCCCAGGACCGGCAGCAGCGCGTGGTGGCCGGGGAAGGGGGTGGCGGTGTCGAAGCGGACCGCCGCCAGGACGACACAGGCCGGCCCGGCCCAGGTCAGGGGTGCGGCGGCCACGGCGGGCAGTCGCGTGAGCCGCTCGGCGGCCAGGGCGAGCAGGGCGCCGGCACCGAGCTCCCAGAAGCGGGTGTGCGAACCGAAGTACGCCCAGGGTGCCGAGGACGCCGTCACCTCGACGCTCAGCCAGAAGGAGACGAGGCAGCCCACGACGAGCGGCAGCGCCGGCCCCCGGCGGCGGCGGGCCGCCAGTCGCCAGCCGGCCAGCAGCAACAGCGGCCAGAGCAGATAGAACTGCTCCTCGACGGCCAGCGACCAGAAGTGCTGGAACGGCGAGGGGGGACTTCCCTCGGCGAGGTAGTCGGTGCCGCCGCCGGCCAGCCGGATGTTGACCGCGTACAGCGCGCTGGCCACCGCGTCGCCGGCGTACTCCTCGAAGCGGACCTTCGACAGGAACAGCCAGGAGCCGGCCAGGGTCGCGAGAACGACGAGGGTCGAGGCGGGGAGCAGCCGCAGGGCCCGGCGGGCATAGAACTTCCGGATCGATATGGCACCCGTGGTCGACAATTCGCGTAACAACAAAGAGGTGATGAGGAAACCCGAGATGACGAAAAAGACATCGACGCCGACATAACCGCCGCTGAACCCCCTTACGCCGGCGTGGGACAGGACGACCAGGGACACCGCCACGGCGCGCAGTCCCTGGATGTCGAGCCGCACCGGGTGCGGTGTCCTGGAGGTCTTCTCGATCGCGGGCCCGGCACCCCGGACCTCACGGAATGGCGTCTTCACTTCGTTCCCTGCGTCCGGCCGACGGAATTCGACGCTGCAACAGACCAGTGAATTGCGCCGACGGTTGCATCCCGCCGTGTTCCGCCGTCCCGCGCACCGCCCGACGCGTCGTCCCGCATGCCGTCCCACGCGCCGTCCCGAACGCGGGCGAGCGGAGTTCCGCCGGAGGCTACCGCGCAGTAATCCCGTCCCCCTAGGCTGCCGTCAACTCCACGACGAGCAAGGGGACTTGACACATGCGCACGGTGAGACGAGTGGCCGCGCTGCTGGGTGCGGCGGCGATGCTGACGGTGGTCCCGGCCCATGCCGAGGCGGCCTCGGCGACCCTCTCGGGGACGACGGCGATCGGCACGCACAACGCCTACGAGAAGGACAAGTACACATACTTCGCGCAGGCGTTGGATTCGGGGGCCTCGCTCCTCGAACTCGACGTCTACACCGACCCGCTGTTCAAGAAGTGGCGGGTCAGCCACAGCAATCCGTTCGGCAACGACAACAACTGCGAGAAGGCCACCAGCCCCGGCCAGCTGTACGGGCAGAGCCGCAATCAGGATCTCGGCAGCTGCCTCGACAACATAGCGGCCTGGCACCAACTCCACCCGGACCACCGCCCGATCATCTTCAAGGTGGAGATGAAGAACGGATTCAACAACACCATCGGTCTCGGCCCCGACGAATTCGACACCCTGGTCGCGCAGAAGCTGGGCAGCATGGTCTACAAGCCGTCGGACCTGCTGGGCGGGACGTACCCGACGGCGGACGCGGCCGCGAAGGCCGACGCGTGGCCCTCCCGGGACGCCCTCAAGGGCAAGGTGCTCTTCGAGCTGATCCCCGGCACCGTGGAGCAGGCGAACCCCTTCGACCACTACTGGACGGACCAGGAGTACGGCGACCACCTGCGCGACCTCGCCGCGGCCGGCACCCTCTCCGCGGCGCAGGCCTTCCCCGCGGCGCTCGGCGCGGAGAACGGCGACCCGCGCACCGGCCGCTACGACGCCTCCATCCGGCCCTGGTTCGTGTTCTTCGACGGTGACGCGGCGACCTATGTGAACAACGGCTACGACACCTCGTTCTACTCGGCGAACCACTACGTCCTGATCATGACGGACGCGGCCGGGGTGTCACCGGCCATCTCGTCGACCGCGCCCACGGACGCGGAGGTGGCGGCCCGGCTGTCGCTGCTCGCCGCGGACCACGCGAGCGTCATCACCTCGGACTGGTCGACGAAGTCCGCGACGGTGCTCGGATCGGTGGCCGCCCGGGGCTGAACCGCAGCCTCCGGTGAGGGATCGAACGTGCCGAAACGGGGCATAAATCAACTCCAACTCCTGTCCCCCCACCGGCAGTCAAGGGAGTCCCTCACATGCTGCGCGGCATCGACGTGAGTGCGTACCAGCCCACCTCGTACGACACGGACGGCCTCTCCTTCGTCTTCGTCAAGGCGTCGGAGGGCCGTTCCTACGTCAACCCCAGGCTCACCGCCCAGACCAAGTGCGGCCGCGACGCCGGACTGGTCGTGGGCTTCTACCACTTCCTGTGGCCCGGCAACATCAACGCCCAGGCGGCCTACTTCGTCGCCAACGCCCCGGAGCGGGCGGGTGACATCCTCGCCGTCGACTGGGAGACGACCGGTGACGGCACCCACGCGAGCAACGCGGAGAAGGACCGGTTCATCCGCCGGGTGAAGGACCTGCGGCCGGACCACCGGGTCGTCCTGTACTGCAACCGGAACTTCTGGCTGAACATCGACACCACCTCGTACGCCGGTGACGGCCTGTGGATCGCGGACTACGTGACCGCGGGCAAACCGCGGATCAAGGCGAAGTGGCTCTTCCACCAGTACACGGACGACCCGCACGACCGGGACGTGGCGGACTTCGCCGACCGCGACGAGCTGCGCGAGTGGGCCGCGGGCGACTGAGCGGGGTCCGGCGCCTGCGGGACCGCGGGCCGCGCGACCGGGCGCACGGGGCGCGGTCGGCCGGACACGACGAAGGGGCGCCCGCCGGCGAGCCGGCCGGGCGCCCCTTCTCCTCGCGTCACTTGCTGAGGTAGGTCCAGAACTCGTCGAACGACAGAACCTTGTCGCCGTTGAGGTCACGGGTCTTGATGATGGCCTCCGCGACCGACTCCGTGACGTTCCAGTCGCCACCCTGGGCGAGGGCGACCTTGAACTCGGCGGCGGTGATGAAGCCGTCACCGTCCGTGTCGATCCGCTGGAACTCCTTGCGTGCTTCCTCGATGTCGGCCATCGGTCCGCCCCTTTTCGTCATACCTTGCTGTCGTCCTGACGCAGGTCAGATTAACGGCCCGCGCGAACGCGCAGCGCAGCGACCACCCAGGCGAACTCCTCCCGGTGCGCCGACGGGCATGCGACACCGTTCACGACGGCCGACAGCTCGCGGTAGCGGGCGACCCGCTCATTCGCGGCCGCGCTCAGCCGCTCCAGGACCGCGGCCCGGTCGGCGTCGCCGAGCACCTCGCGCAGCACGTCCTCGGCCTCCGGCGCCTCCGGCGCGATCCCCCGGCGCAGCGCCTGTCCGGCGAGCTGGACGAGCCGGCTCATGAACCACAGGGAGGTGCCCGGCGGCACGTCCGGCCCCCGGTCCGCCGCGTTGAACTCGATCATCTGCCGCATCAGGGCACGGAAGTCCGGGTCCTGGATCAGCTCGGCGAGCTCCACCCAGGCGTCCACCTGCTCGGGCGTGGGGTCCTCGGGCAGCTCCGCCGCGGCGAACCGCAGCCTGCTGCGGATGTCGGGGTCGGCCGTGTCGATCCCCTCGAAGATCTCCGTCATGAAGTCCTCGACGATCCGTCTGCGTTCGGCGGCCGACAGCCGCGCCAGTTTGTTCATCAGGGTCATCTCCTCGGCGGTCGAGCCGCGTCGCGCCACGGTCGACAGCACCGCGCGGGTCACCCGCAGTGACCGGATCTGCGCGTCCAGCGCCTTCACATGCGCGGCCGCGACCTGGGCGACGGTCGTCTCACCGGTCAGCACCCGGTGGACGTCGCTCAGCCCGAGGCCCAGTTCGCGCAGGGTGCGGACCAGTTCCAGGCGGGCCACGGACGCGGCGTCGTAGAGGCGGTAGCCGCCCGCGGAGCGGCCCACCGGGGGCAGGGCGCCCTCGTCGGACCAGTAGCGGATGGTGCGCACGCTCAGGCCGGTCGCTCGGGCCAGCTCACCGATGGTGAAAAGGCCGGTGCCGTCTTCGATCATGTCTGCGAGTCTGGGCCTTCCAGTGGGTGGAGACTCAAGCGGGGAAAGGGGACGCGATGACGCGGAACCTGCGGGACATTCTGGATGCGGCGGCCCGGGGTGTGTTCCCCGCGGCGGACGGCGCCACCACGGTGGTGCCCCAGCACTGCCCCCGGGACGCCGGGGTCATCGCCTTCACCGCGCACTCCGTGGTCTTCACCGACGAGGATCCGCGGTGGGTGCGCGAGACGCTGGCCGCGATGGACTGCGACGCGCTCGCGGCGCCCATGAACGCCCGGTTCCTGGCGGCGCTGCTGGAGCGCACGGGCCGTCGCCACGACACGATCGACCTGCTCCTGGTGGGCCCCCCGCTGCCGGGCGAGCCGGCGCCGCCCCTCACCGAGATCGAGGACCCGGACCATCCCCGGGTCGTCACCTCCCGCCGGCGCCGGGACGACGTGCGCGTGTGGACCGCCGAGGGGGGCGTGCTGGTGCTGGGGCGCGGGGTCGCGGGGCGGCTGGAGGTGGCGGTCGAGGTGGCCGAGGGGCTGCGGCACCGGGGGCTGGGCCGGCGTCTGGTGACGGCGGCGCGGCAGCTGGGCGGGGGCGAGCCGGTGTGGGCCCAGGTCTCGCCGGGCAACGCCCGCAGTCTGCGGGCGTTCCAGGCGGCCGGTTACGTTCCGGTGGGGTCGGAGGCGCTGCTGGGGTCCCGCTGACGGCCCCGGGCGCCCGCCGGCGGGCCCGGTGTCAGCGGAAGACCCCGGTGTGGCCGAGCGAGTAGCGGCCGGGCTGGGGGTAGACCGCGAGGCCGTGCGGGCCGTGGCCGACCTTGATGCGGGCCAGTTGCCGGCCGGTACGGGTGTCGATGGCGTACACCTCGGAGTTGTACCGGCCCGACAGCCACAGCACCTTGCCGTCGGCGGAGACGCCGCCCATGTCGGGGCTGCCGCCCTGCGGCAGGTGCCACTTCGTGGTCAGCCGCTTCTGCGTGAAGTCGAAGACGGAGACGGTGCCCTCGCCGCGGTTGGAGATGTACATCTCGCGGGAGTCGCGGCTGACGTACAGGCCGTGGCAGCCCTTGCCGGTGGGCAGCAGGGTCGGCCGGGTGAACCGGTCGCCGTCCAGGACCCACACGCCGTCGGCCTTCATGTCGGCGATGTAGAAGGTCTTGCCGTCCGGGGAGATCTTGACGTCCTGCGGCATCGCGCCCCGGTAGGGGAGCTTCTCCTGCCCGATCACCTTCATCTTCGCGGTGTCGACCTTGAGCAGTTCGCCGCTGAACTCGCAGGAGACGATGAAGTACCGGCCGTCGGTGGAGAAGTCGGCGTGGTTGACGCCGTAGCAGGTCACCGGCAGGGACTTGATCCGCTTCATGGTGTGGGGGTCGCGGAAGACGAGTTCGCGGTCCTGGGAGGCCATGACGACGGCGTACTTGCCGTCGGGCGTGAAGTAGAGGTTGTACGGGTCGTGCACCTCGACGGGCTTGCCCGCCTTGCCGGTCCTGGGGTCGATGGGGGTGAGGGTGTTGCCGAGGTCGTTGTTGACCCACAGGGTCTTCAGGTCCCAGGAGGGCACGACGTGCTGGGGCTGGTGGCCGACCGGGATCGTTCCGATGACCCGGTACGTCTTCGGGTCGATGACGGTGACGGTGTCGGACTGGGTGTTGGGGACGTAGACGCGGGAGGGGAAGTCCTTGACCACCGGGGAGAGCTGGTTCGGGCGGTCGGCGGCGTAGACGTCGTTCGGGTCGAGGACGGGGGGCATGCCGGGCAGGTTCCGGTCGTCGGCCTGCTGCTTGGCCCGGGGCTGCCGGATCTCCGCGGCCTTGGTGGCGGCGCTCTCGTGCGCCTGGTCCCCGGAGCCGGAGCCGCAGGCGGCGAGAAGGGTGACGGAGGCGAGGGCGGCGGCGGTCAGGAGGGCGCGCCCGAGCGGTTTCGCGTGCATCAGCTGAACAGCTCCGTGGTGGTGACCGCGTGCAGTCCGCGGCGGCCGAGTTCGTCGAGTACGGCGGGGAGCGCGGCGACCGTGCCCGGGTAGCCGAAGTGCAGGCTGACCACGGATCCGTTGCGGATCTCGCCGAGCACCTTGCGGGTGACGACGGCCGCGCCGGGCTGGGTGAAGTCGAGGGAGTCGACGTCGTAGGAGAGGACGTGCGGGTATCCGGCGCGGGCCGCCAGCCGTTCGACGAGCGGCGAGGCGCGCGGGGAGCGGGAGGGGCGGAACCAGGTGCCGATGGAGCCGGTGAGGCGCTTGAGCCGGTCGGCGCAGGCCTGGATCTCGGCCCGCGCCGCGGACTCGGACATCGCGTTGATGTCCAGGTGGCGGTGGGTGTGGTTGCCGAGGTCGTGACCGCCGTCGAGGATGCGGCGGGCGATGTCGGGGTGGTCGTCGAGCCAGGTGCCGACGGCGAGAACGGTCAGCCGGGCGCCGCGTTTCTCGGCCGCGGTGAGCAGGGAGCGGGCGATGGCCGGGTCGCCCTGGCCGTGGAAGGTGAGGGCCACGCGGGGCCGGGTGCGCGGTCCGTGGGTGAGCTCGGAGGGCTGGCCGGGCAGGCGGCGCGGGGCCGGGGCGACGGCCGGGTCGGGGGTGGCGGCGCGTGCGGAGGCGGGGCGCGCGGGCACGGCGCCCGTGGGAGTGGTGCTGGCCGGGGCGGGGTGGGCTGCGGCACCGGTCGTGGCGCATCCGGCGGCCAGTGTTCCGCCGGCCACGAGCCCGGCGCCCGCCCGCAGTGCCGTGCGACGGTCGGTATGAGTCATCCGCACCATTTAAAGGGTGCATTGTAAGAAAAGGAGAGATTTCCTCCACCGGCCACCGGTACGGGTCGCCGGCTGCCGGCACGGGCGGCCGGCCGGCCGGCCACGGGAGGGACACCCTGCCACCCGACCGCCCGGTCCGTCGGGCCACCCGGATCGCCGGGCCGACGGGCCACCCGGGCCGACAGGCCACACAGGCCGACGGGCCCAGGCCGACGGGCCACCCAGGTCGCCGCCTGGGCCGGGGGTCACCCGGGCCGAACCAGTCGCCCGGGCCGAAGCGGGCGTCGGGGCCTCAGCGTTCGGTCACTCGCATCTCGAACCAGGTCGTCTTGCCGCGCGGCAGGAGGTCGACCCCCCAGCGGTCGGAGAGCTTGTCGACGAGGAACAGGCCCCGGCCGCTGATGTCCGTCTCCTGGACCGGCATCAGACAGGGCAGGCCCCGGGAGGGGTCGCGGACCTCGACCCGGATCCAGCCGCGGCGGCGGCGCATCCGTAAGCCGAAGACGCGGGCGCCGGTGTGGCGTACGGCGTTGCCGACGAGTTCGGAGACCAGCAGGACCGCGTCCTCGGCCATCTTGGGGGTCAGGCCCCACTGGCGCAGGACCACCACCTGGGCCAGCCGGCGTGCCGTCGCGGCGGACTCGGGGCGGGACGGCAGCGGGACCTCCGCATCCGTCGGATTGCCGAACAGCTCCAGGGCCTTCAGTGCTCGTTCGTCCTCGACCGCAGGCGACCAGCGCGCCGCCGTCGGACGGCCCTGTCCCCGCGGCTGTTCGATGCCCTCCAGCCCCGCCATGCCCCCCATCATGGCCGCCCGTAGGGCCCTCCGGGGTCGTTCTGGAGGAATAGGCCCCCCGGAACACAATATTCCGCCCGATTCGGTCGGCATATGCCAGCGGCAGTTCGGTGTCCGCGACAGCCCCTCCGACCTGCGCCGGAGGCAAGATCCGAGGCAATCGACAGGCCACCTCGACAAGGCGGGCTTAAGGCTTGTTTAAGGTTTCCATAAACCGCCCCATCGAGGGACCCGGGATCAGACACAGCGTCAATTGCAAGCGGTTCGGGTGAGTTTCACCGAGCCGGTTTCACCGGGACGTTCTCACCGGAACCTCACCCTGCGTCCGGCGCGCCGTCACTGGAACTTGGCCTTGCCGGGCCCTTCCTCCACGAAGCTGCGCATGCCGCGCTCGCGGTCCTCGGTGGCGAACAGACCCGCGAACCAGGTGCGTTCCACGGCCAGTCCGGTCTCGATGTCCGTCTCCAGGCCGGCGTCGACCGACTCCTTCGCCGCGCGCAGCGCGAGCGCCGGGCCCTGGGCCAGCTTCGCCGCCCAGGCGTGCGCCTGCGGGTAGACCTCGGCGGCCGGGACGACCCGGTCCACCAGGCCCAGCGCCAGCGCCTCCTCGGCCTTCACCATGCGGCCCGTGAAGATCAGGTCCTTGGCCCGGGAGGGGCCGATCAGACGGGCCAGGCGCTGGGTGCCGCCCGCGCCCGGGATCAGGCCGAGCAGGATCTCCGGCTGGCCGAGCTTGGCGTTGTCCGCCGCGATGCGGTAGTCCGCGCACAGCGCGAGCTCGCAGCCGCCGCCCAGGGCGTAGCCGGTGACGGCCGCCACCACGGGCTTGGGGATGCGGGCCACGGCCGTGAAGGAGTCCTGAAGGGCGCGCGAGCGCAGGACCATCGCGGTGTGGTCCATCGCCTGCATCTCCTTGATGTCCGCGCCCGCCGCGAACACCTTCTCCCCGCCGTACAGCACCACCGCGCGGATGTCCTCGCGGCGGGCGGCCTCCTCGGCCAGCTCCTTGATGCGGTCCTGGACGGCGACGTCCAGCGCGTTCATCGGCGGGCGGTCCAGCTGTACTGGCTCCGGGACCGGGGAGTGACGGCCGAACTGCTCGCACATGCGGAGTCCGCCGGGTGCACGGCCTTGATCCTCACGGTGGAC